>JBDNGW010000090.1:0-2543 GCA_041689735.1 Leeuwenhoekiella sp.
AATCCGGAAGCTTTTAACCTACGGTGCTAGGGCCGCCTAAAACTAAACGAAGTATTGTAAGATCAATATTCTATTAAATAATATATGGCCTCTGTTTCCGAACTATCAAAAACCCATTTGCCTTTTACCTTATTAATAGATTTCATAGTTTTACGACCCAAATGATCGAGAACTGTAATCTTAGGTTTGGATTTTCGGTTAATTGACATAATTAATTTAATTGGTTCAAGTAAAATAGGAGCCTCTCCTATAGAGAGTAATTCGGTATGATTTTCGTTGAACTTCATTCCTGAGTTTTTTGCACGAGCCATAGTCGTTAACAATATTTTATTAGAGCCCATAATACTTTTATCTTTGTCAAGACTAGTTAGTAAAATAACCGCAAATTCGTTGTCTGTTTGAAGTTGAACCTCTCCAAGATTAATAATCTTATTATTTAAAAAACCGATCATCCCTTTAGTACCTTCAGTATTTATTGTAAAATACCCCTTCCCCTTTTCACTCCATTTAAGTTGCTCTGTGCTGGAGGTCATTACCGAATCTTTCCAAAGAGATGAAATATTGTCTAGAATTTTGGTTTTGTTTTCATCAGAAAACGTCAGTAACACTTTTCCTGCTGCCATATATTGTAATGGAAACGACCCTTCAATTGCTTTACGGTCAAAATCTTGTTCTACAGTTTCGTTTAAAGGAGTTTCCCCTTGTTTCAAGGAAAGTAAATTTACCTTCCGGTTTACCACAGTTTCCCCTTCTTTTATATCGCCCCGGTAAATCATTCTGGCCAAAGCCGGATAGAGTGCCATTTGGGTAGGGGAAGTTGCATTGTAAATGCCCTGGGATTGAATGGTTGAGGTATAGCGGGGCACATCGGTTGCGAACACATAAGAGGCGTCCCAGCCCTGCAGTCCCATTCCATAGACCGCTACGATGGGCGAACTTTCGGCAGTCCACTCATTGGGAATCAAGCTCATCCATTCGGAAAATGCAAAGGGTCTATCCGCGACCTGTTGTAAACCGGTACCGTATAATCCAGAACCAATGTTTGAGACCATGGCAGAATTATCCCATTTTCCCGGTTTGAGGTGATGGCCTTCCCCTCCACCAAAATAATTGTGACGGTCGATGATACCTACCTCTGCATCAGCATGTAAATTAAGTAAATGAGTTAATCCCGAACCTGCTTGCCAGCAACTCCCAACGAGTGGACCTCTATATCCAGTGTTGCGGATGGCCGTCTCAAATTTCTTATAAAATTTTAATTGCTCTCCATACAGAAATTCTGCTTTATCTAATATATGTTGCTTAACAGGCCTATTTTCTTTAATTGCCTGTTCGTATTCCCAGCTGAAAAGACCATGGTTAGGTTGCGGATAAATATTTTCCAATGTCAAACTCTCGCCGTTGGGTAGACCTTCGTTGTTCCATTCCATTTTAAGTTGTTCGTCAGAGTCATATTTGGACTTTAACCATTGGCTAAATTTGCGACAAAGCATGGCTCTATAGGTTGGCGTTTGCTTTAAGGTTTGTTCAATGGCGCCCCAAAAAATATTATCCTCATTTTGGAATTCAATAAAACTTAGGGCGGGATCGTCTGCATAACGAAGTCCAGTATGAGGATTGATATGATTTAGCATATTTACGGTTAGCTCGATATTCAGGTTTTGCAAATCTTCAGCAAAATTTACCAGTCCAGCAGTACTCCCATTTAAATGCGACCATGGAAATTTGGTTGCGGCGAGCTCTTCATAAGCCACTATTCTACTGCTATCGGCAGGCAGTACCCTATGTCCGTAAATATGAGACCAGCCATAATATATGCCTTTATTGCGAAGTTCATTACATAGAAAGTCTAAGTTCTTCCAATTTTTATCCGTAATCACTGTGGAATTAATCCCATCGGTCGCTTCCCAAGTAAATTTGTGAAAACGAACCCCATTAAATCCAAACTGTGCAAGAAAATCAGCCCATTTTTCAGCGTCTTTATTAGCCATCAGTGGCAAAGAGCCTCCTAAATTCGTTCCCCAAAATTTTATAGGCGTTCCGTCTTCAAAAACCAACTGATCTTCTTTCATTAAAACAAAACCATGTTTTCCAGCAGGTTTATCGAGCCAATTTTCCATGGATATTTCCGTACTTAAAGGAACATCAGATGGCTTAAACTCAAACCACGAATTCTTATTCTGACTTTGTAGCATATTGGAGCAAAAAGTAAGTAATATAAAATAGATGTAAGGTGTTAAATTTTTCATAATATTATTTAATAGTAAAGTAATTAACACCACCTTTTAGTGGGTATTTGTCATTTTTAAAAATTAGATTGCCTTTGACACCCTCGGGCAGTTTAATTATGGATTGATAATGATTTGATTTATTTTTAATAATATAACTCAAGTTTCGCACCTAGTAAAGACTGATGTTTTGAGGGCAAAAAAAAGAAAAAATGTAGCATATAAACCTTGCTAATCGCTTGGTTTTTAAGTATTTTTAAAGTGTAAACAAGAAAATACAAATATGCTACAAAACAAAGATATTGCTAAAATCCA
>JBDNGW010000091.1:0-5525 GCA_041689735.1 Leeuwenhoekiella sp.
ACCAGTTCAATTTTAGTGCTTGAGGTTTGGAGGATGTGAAACTGATACCTGTCTATATCGAGCAGTTCATTTTCATCGGGTATTCCTTCCACCTCATTTACAATTAGACCGCCCAGGGTTTCATAATTTTCACTTTCCGGCAGGTTTAATTTGTACATTTCATTAATGTAATCCACTTCAAGGCGCGCGGAAAACCGAAATGTATTATCTTCTAATTTTTCTTCTATAAGAAGTACATTATCATGTTCATCTTCAATCTCGCCAAAGAGCTCTTCAACGATATCTTCAACAGTCATCATACCGCTGGTGCCGCCATATTCATCAATTACTACTGCGATACTTTTCCTCTTTTTTATCAAAACATTGAGCACATCTTTGACCAGCATGGTTTCTGGTATAAAGATGACTTGCATGAGTACTTCTTCAATGTGAGCAGGTTTTTTGAATAGCTCAAAAGAATGCACATAACCCAGAATATCATCTATAGAATCTGTGTAGACCAAAATCTTAGAGAGACCGGTCTGTGTAAAAAGCGCATTTAATTCTGACAGTGGCGTATTTTTTTCCACCGCTACCATTTCTGTCCTTGGGATCATCACTTCGCGTGATTTCACTTCGGAAAACTCGAGTGCGTTTTGAAAGATCTGTATTTCAGAATCCAGATCTTCGCTGGTTTCTATGGATTCCATCTGTTCTGAAATGTAGTTGCCCAGTTCTATCTTGGTAAATGCGAGCTGTACCTCGTCGCCTTCGGTTTTAAAAAAACGCTTCAAAACCATATCTGAAATCCAGATCACAAAGCTTGATATAAAATAGAATATTAAGTAAAAGAAATAGGCAGGGATTGCGAAAAACTTCAATAGCGAATTTGCATAGATCTGAAAAAACACTTTGGGTAGAAATTCTGCCGTTAACAGTACGACAAGTGTGGAGATAATGGTCTGCGTGATTAGGCTGAAACGTATAAAGAAATCATTGATCCACTGGTAGCCAAAATCAAAACCGGTAAACCAATGCTGTAAAATACTACCCATAAAATAGGCATAAACCACAAGTGCCAGGTTATTGCCCACAAGCATGGCAGCAATAAATTTTGATGGTTTCTGGGTAAGTCGGGTCAGCGTTTTAGCAATAAGGTCATCTTGTTTTTTTTCAATCTCTATATGTATTTTGTTTGACGATACATAGGCGATCTCCATGCCTGAAAAAAAAGCAGAAAGCAGAAGCGAAATAACAATTACAATAATTTCGGTTTCCATTTATTTATCACTTTGGTTTTGTTCATACTTTCTTCTGAAATGCCTTTTTAAAAAAAACATACCCAGCGCAAGGGCAACAAAAAAAAGGGAGAAGTAGGTTTGGTTAGGTTCTGCAGGCCATGAATTATAGGCTCTAAACAGAAACAGAACCACTACAATCAGATATCCGTATTCGAAATATTTAAAGAACTTACTCATTTATACTGTCTCTTTTGGCATTTTTGTTCTCTTTCACAAACATTTTGCTTTGGTTGCCTGAAGATAAGAAATTTTTAAAATTCTCACTACTATCAAAACCTTGTCCTTTATTAAAAGAACCATCCGGAAAATCTATGGTATATGCCCTATCCGTAAATACCCAATTATTCCGCTGATCCCAGTACAACTGCGAGGTTCTCAAAGTAGTACAATCGCTTAATGTCAAAACTACATTTTTGCGGAGGTCTACTAGATTAGTATGTTTAAAAAGTTTGGCATAATTAGACGTAATGTGATTTTCCTTGGTATCATCACTTACAAAAACCACATCTATCCCTTCGGGAAATTCCTGATAGGGAAATTCTGAAATACTATAATCAAGCATATTTGGTGTCCGCAAAGTAGCCACTACTTTTCCAGAATCTGTATATCGAAGTACGATACCTTCGCCCGTGGCCGCTGGTCCTTCTGCACGCCGGTTAAAGCTTTGAAGTTCGCCAGCGTTATTGGCACACGCAAAAAAGAGGGTCACAGCAAAAGCTGCAACCCCTTTTAAAAGTGTATATGTTATTTTATCCAGCATCAAGGACTGGGAACGGTCACGCTACCACCTATCCAACAGCTAAAGCTCACCTTTTGTCCTGCTTTTCCACTTTGAAAGATCTCCGTTTTAGAAGGTGCAAGACCGCGGTAACTTGCGGCGGCATTATTGGCATTGGAAGCCAGGGAGGGATCTATCCTTGCAGCACGTGAAGCATAATCTGCAGCCAACCAATAAATGGCACGTTTCTCAAACTGCGTGCTGCCACAATCGTTAGCACTGGCGGCATACATATTAGCAATCATTAGGTAAGCCCTACCATTAGAAGGTTTAGCTGCCAGTGATTTCTGGTAGAAACCGCGTGCTTGTGAATAGCTTCTTCTGCTTCTCATTTTTTCAGCCAGACGCATAAATACTTTTGACTTCTGATTAGGATCTGTCTCCCGGTTTGCTGATTCTTCGTAATAGCTCATCGCTTTGGAGTTGTCACCATTCTTATCTGCCAACTGACCTAAGTAATACGCGGTCTGCGCAGATGGCTCTAATTTATCCAACTGTACAACCAGTTTTTCAAAGAAAGCATCCTCTGTACATTCTTTATCGGACATTCTTCCAGCAGCACGTCTTATCCAATCAATATCGCCCTTTTTAGTATCAAAATCCTTTTGATATAAAGGGATCAAATTGTCACAATCTGCCAGTTTACCCAATTTCTCATTGATACCCGCAGTTATTTTAGCATAATTTTCCAAGTTGCTATTGGCCGCGTTTTTAGCGCGTTCTTCTTTTGAATCAAGTGCGGTGCCAGCTTCTTCTTTTTCGAGAAGGGGGGCTACACTTTCTGCAGCAGCGTTTTGCTCTGTAGTGATTTTTTCCTGTACTTCATCATAAAGCACAAAGATCTCGTTAAGATCCATTTCCCCGGCCTCTTCTAGTTCCACGGCAAGAACAAAATATATATAAAGTGCCCTGGGGCTGGTAAATGATTCTTTGTCTGCATTCCAGGCTTCCTGAAATTTCTGGTATTCCTCCATTTTTTCCCCTATCCCATTATCGTACATAAGCTCCGCAATATCAGAAAGGTTTGCACCCTTTGAAACACGTTCTGGGTAGTTCTCATATTTTTGCTCATACATCTTGATAAATTCCATTACTACCGCTTTTTTCTCAGCTTCTGGAGCTTTTTCAAGTCTATCGCGGTACAATCGCTCCCCGTATTGATAAAGCGCGTAAGACCATTTAGGGCAATTATCCATCAGTTTTCTGAAAGGCTCATAAGCGGCTTCATAATTTTTAACCTTGGCATTTTCTGTAAAGATAGAACCGGTGGTTACGCAATCTACAGATGACTGCGCCCTTAATGTGCTGAAACCAGCAAACATGGATAATAAAAGTAGTGTAAATTTGATTTTCATCTTAATTGGTTTTGGAATAACAATATTAGCGATTTTAATTAAATTTAAAAGGCACAAACCATTTATCATTAAGAGATAAACTGAGCCCCACCTTAAAAAAGTCTTCTCTAATAAGTCCTGCATTTTTTGTACCGCGCTGCCCGTATTCAAAATTTAGGTTTACGTTACTGAAGGCACGACCTATTGGCAAACCTAATCCAAAAGATATGCCAAACTCATTTATTCCTATTCCATTAATGTTTAAACCGGTCTCTTGATAGCGAAAACCTGCTCTATAAACTATTCTATCCCAGTAACTTGTGATTGAATTAAAACGGGGTATAAAAAATCCGCCCAAACGGAATTGTGAATCGTCATCATAGCTCACATTTTGCAGACTGTAGGATGGATTTGTGAACTGACTGGCCTGGATACTGGTATATTCGGCACCTGCAAACCATTTATTGGGTTCACCAAGACCAAGTCCCAATTTATATTCTGAAGGAAGGTTAAAATCGGTTCGGGTTCTTTCCGGAGTCAAACTTTCTACAGGGCTACTAACTGCGTCATTTAATGGTGAAACGAGCACGGTAGCAATTTCCCGATTGTTTTCAGCATTTATAGTGCTTTCTGGACTATAGCTTGCAGAACCGTAGATATTTAGATTTTCAGTAATAGGACGTTCTGCCTGAAGTCCCAGATTAAAGGAAACTCCACTTATATCAGACCTGTTGATTTCCTGTATTCCAAATTGTTGGTTGCTGTTGTTCTGCACAACCTCTCTGCGTATGTTGCCAAAATTATAACTGACCGTACCACCTACGCGTACACCTTGTAAAAATTCATACCCCCAGCTTACGAAGGCTTTATTGAGTCCGCCGCGGCCCATAAAGCGTTCATAAAGTTCCCCGTCACGGTTGATTACCTTATAATCTACAGAGGTATAGGGCATGAGGCCAAAAGCCGCACCCATATTTTTCGCTATTGGAAAACCCAGGGCAAGGTAATCCAGCGTTGTGGACGTATTTGTCCCCTTACCGCCATCGCTGTTAAGACTAACGTCTTTTCGGCTTCCGCCCAGAGTGAAATTAGTAAGCCGCAGGGCACCAAAACTTGCGGGGTTCTGTAAATTCATATGAATGCTGTCCCCCAGAATACTGATGCCTCCCATAGCCTGATTTTCCACCGTTCCCGTAAAATTACGTAAGCCAATGCCATAATAGGAATATGGGGATGAATTTCCTTCTTGAGCGAACATGGGGGCGGTAAGGAATACCGCTAGTATAAGCAAAAACCTTTTTATCATTGAGTTGTGTTAAATACCATTATGTGATCTAATCCTTCGAGAAGAAAATTTGAATGCGCAAAGATGCCATTTTTTAGGGTTTTAGACAAAAAATGCGCGTCCCCTCCCGTTAAAATAACCGTTAATTTAGGATAACTTTCTCTATACCAGTCTGTTATTCCGTTAATTTCGGTTGAAATACCGTGTATTACGCCACTTTTTATGGCATCTTCGGTGTTTTTACCTATATAATTTGGGATGTTACTGGTCTCCAGTAACGGCAATTTTGCCGTAAAATGATGTAATGCCTTAAAACGCATCGCCAAACCTGGTGAAATGGAACCGCCCAAATATTCTTCTTCGTTATTCTTAAAATCATAGGTCACACAAGATCCGGCATCAATAACCAGGACATTACTGCCCGGATATTGTTTTACCGCCGCCGCCATGAGTGCGACACGGTCAACTCCCAATGTTCTTGGAGTTTCATATCCATTTTTAAAGGGGATGCCAGTTGTGTGATCCAATATTTTAAAGGAAAGACCTTTTTTATGTAGCAATGTGACAACTTTTTCTGGATTTCCGGTAGCAGCTACTAGAATATTTTGAAAAGTATAGTCGCTAAGCACTTCTTTAAGAACGGAAAGACTGGATGAAATCTCCTGATCTTTCTTAAAAACGAGCTTTTCTTGTTGAAAAACGCCTATTTTTAGCTGTGTATTTCCAATATCTATGGCAAGGTTGGTCATGCGTATAACATCTGTAACTACTAACCGAAAAACGGTGTTTTTATTTCCTGAAGATGTAAAAAAGTGCTCTTCTTTTTGTGGAGGGCAAAAGTACAAAAG
>JBDNGW010000092.1:0-3948 GCA_041689735.1 Leeuwenhoekiella sp.
AATTAGTAGAAAAGCATATCTATTTTTCTAATTGTAAGAAGGAAATTTTAAAAGAAATTGAGAGATATTTTTAAAGTTAGCTTTTAAATTCTGGGCAACAACTGTTTATAATTTTTTTCCTAAAAGAATAGCATATTTCTATGTAAAATCTCTATCTGTATACTACTCGTCAATAAATAGTCTTAAGTTTTATTGAAATTAAATTTTTTGGGAACATTTTTTTTAGTTGAATTATCTAATTATTTATATATCATTATTTTAAATAATAGTTTTGGTTAAGTATTCAATAATGATTGTTGAAAACTTTGTTAAAAACTAATTTGTGTTTAATTCGAATCGGTCTTATTTAGCTTCATATTTGTAAGTCCCTGATAACACCGAATTAATCAAACATAACCCTTAGCATATGAGTAATGCAGTAGAACCCATTTTAAAGGAAAACAAGAACCGATTTGTGATCTTCCCTATTCAGCACCATGATATTTGGGAATGGTACAAAAAATCTGAGGCAAGTTTCTGGACCGCGGAAGAAATTGACCTCCACCAGGATCTTACCGATTGGAAAAACAAACTCAATGCAGATGAGCGCTATTTTATAAAACATATCCTTGCGTTTTTTGCCGCTTCCGACGGGATTGTAAATGAAAACCTGGCCGAAAATTTTGTCAATGAAGTTCAATATTCCGAAGCAAAGTTTTTCTACGGTTTCCAGATCATGATGGAAAATATCCATTCGGAAACCTATTCGCTGCTCATTGATACGTACGTGAAAGACGAGGAGGAAAAAGATGGTCTTTTTAACGCGATCGACACTTTTCCTGCAATCAAGAAAAAAGCGGACTGGGCTTTAAAATGGATTGATAGTCCCAGTTTTGCCGAACGTTTGATCGCTTTTGCCGCAGTTGAGGGCATTTTCTTTTCGGGTGCGTTTTGCTCTATTTTTTGGTTGAAAAAACGCGGACTTATGCCAGGGCTTACGTTTTCTAATGAGTTGATCTCCCGCGATGAAGGCGTGCACTGTGATTTCGCCGTGCATCTGCACAACCACCATTTGGTCAATAAAGTGCCCAAAGAGCGCATTCGTGAAATCCTTGTTGACGCCCTCAATATTGAACGCGAGTTTATAACTGAATCGCTTCCCATTAGTTTGATCGGGATGAATTCTAAATTAATGACGCAGTATCTAGAATTTGTCGCAGACCGTCTTTTGGTTGAGCTTGAATGTGAGAAAGAATATAACGTGACCAATCCATTTGACTTCATGGATATGATTTCTCTGCAAGGAAAAACAAATTTCTTTGAAAAACGCGTGGGCGAATATCAAAAAGCTGGTGTTGCCACAGGAAGCGGTGGTCAAGAAGGTCAGAAAATCAGTTTTGACGCCGATTTTTAAGCTATTTTTTAGAATAAATAAATCAAATCTTATTTAACCGAAATGGTTTAGTCATGCTGAACTCGTTTCAGCATCGCACTAGCCGCGCTGATAATGTGTATTGGTAAAGCTTTAGTCTCTTGTGCGACCCTGAAATAAATTCAGGGTGACGGTTATTCGGACGCTTTACGATTTTAAAACTTCACCCTGCAAACTACCGTGCGAGCAGTTTAGTCAGATTTTGTCCCCAAATTAACCTATAATTATATAACCCAAAATACTATGTACGTACTTAAAAGAGATGGCCGCAAGGAGCCCGTAATGTTTGATAAAATCACCGCCCGCATTAGGAAACTGTGCTACGGTTTGAATCCGCTGGTTGATGCCGTAAAAATTTCCATGCGTGTAATCGAGGGACTTTACGACGGCGTAACCACTAGTGAACTCGATAATCTTGCCGCTGAGGTTGCTGCAACAATGACCACGTCGCACCCCGATTATGCCAAACTTGCCGCGCGTATCTCGGTGTCCAACTTGCATAAAAAGACCAAAAAGACTTTTAGTGATGTCATGACCGATCTGTATGAATATGTAAACCCGCGTACCGGCAAAAAAGCGCCGCTGGTTGCAGATGATGTGTACGAGGTCTTGATGCAACATAAAGCGGAACTTGATTCTTCGATCATTTACAGCAGGGATTATGGGTATGATTATTTCGGTTTTAAAACCCTGGAGCGTTCCTATTTGCTGAAATTGGACGGAGAAATCGCCGAACGCCCGCAGCACATGTTGATGCGGGTTTCACTGGGAATTCATTTGGACGACTTGGAATCTGTCAAGGAGACCTACGAATTAATGTCCAAAAAATACTTTACGCACGCCACTCCTACACTTTTTAATTCAGGCACACCAAAACCCCAAATGTCTTCGTGTTTCCTCCTTGCAATGCAGGATGACAGTATTGATGGCATTTATGATACCTTAAAGCAAACTGCTAAAATCTCCCAAAGTGCGGGTGGAATCGGTCTTTCTATACATAATATCCGCGCTACCGACGCATATATTGGTGGAACAAACGGTACGTCAAATGGCATCGTGCCCATGTTGCGCGTCTACAACGATACAGCGCGTTACGTAGATCAGGGCGGCGGAAAACGCAAAGGTTCGTTCGCTATTTATATTGAACCCTGGCACGCAGATATTATGGATTTTCTGGATCTTAAGAAAAACCACGGAAAAGAAGAAATGCGCGCTCGTGACCTTTTTTATGCCATGTGGATCCCAGATCTGTTCATGAAACGAGTGGAGGCCAACAGTACGTGGACGCTCATGTGCCCCAATGAATGCCCAAATCTCTTCAATATGCACAGCGAAGAATTTGATGCCAAATATTTGGAATATGAAGCTGCTGGAAAAGGCCGGAAAACAATAAAGGCCCGCGAACTTTGGGAGAAAATACTGGAATCTCAAATCGAGACCGGTACGCCCTATATGTTGTACAAAGATGCGGCCAATAGGAAATCAAACCAGAAGAACCTGGGGACAATTCGTTCTTCCAACCTGTGTACGGAGATCATGGAATATACCAGTCCGGATGAAGTCGCGGTATGCAACCTGGCTTCCATCGCGCTGCCCATGTTTGTAAAAGATGGCGCTTTTGACCATAAAGGACTGTTCAAAATTACCAAGCGAGTAACCAGAAACCTGAACAAAGTCATAGATCGTAATTATTACCCGATCAAAGAAGCCGAAAATTCAAACATGCGCCACCGCCCCATTGGTTTGGGAATTCAAGGTCTTGCCGATACTTTTATCAAACTGCGGATGCCGTTTACGAGCGATGAAGCCAAAAAGCTGAACGAGGAAATCTTTGAAACATTATATTTCGCTGCCGTGACCGCTTCCATGGAAATGGCCAAAGTGGAAGGGCCGTATTCTTCTTTCGAAGGATCGCCAATTTCAAAAGGGCAATTTCAATACAACCTTTGGGGGATCGAGGATGAAGAACTGAGCGGACGATGGGATTGGAAAGCGCTGCGTACCCAGGTTATGGAGCACGGGGTACGCAACTCATTGCTGGTAGCGCCAATGCCAACCGCATCCACATCTCAGATTTTGGGCAATAATGAGGCTTTTGAACCTTATACGTCCAATATTTACACGCGCCGCGTACTTTCTGGCGAGTTTATCGTGGTAAATAAGCATTTACTGGAAGATCTTGTGGAACTTGACCTATGGGATGAAGATTTGAAACAAGCGGTGATGCGTTCTAACGGTTCGATTCAGAATATAGATAGCATTCCCGATGATCTTAAAGAACTGTATAAAACCGTTTGGGAGCTCAGCATGAAAGATATTATTGATATGTCGCGCCAACGCGGTTATTTTATCGATCAATCGCAATCACTCAATTTGTTTATGGAAAATGCCAATTATTCCAAACTAACTTCTATGCACTTTTACGCTTGGAAGAGTGGCTTAAAAACTGGGATGTACTATCTGCGGACAAAATCTGCCGTAGATGCCATAAAATTCACTTTAAATAAAGAGAAAAAAGCAGAACCGCAAGCGGAAGA
>JBDNGW010000093.1:0-3267 GCA_041689735.1 Leeuwenhoekiella sp.
AAGATCATGGCGCCACCTATAAAAGTTCCCCAACGGGGTATTTCGTCTAGAATAAAGATTCCCATAAGAATACCATAAATAGGTTGCATACTGCTAATAATGCTGGCGGTAGTGATATTAAAATACTTAAAACTCATTAAAAATAAGGTATGGCCCACTGCAGTTGTAACTAGCGCAAGCGTGAGTAAGTATGGGAAAGCTTCGGTCAATGCTTCCCTTGTGGTCATGAAATAGAGCGGGATTAGTGCTACGGCAATAATGACCATTTGATACCACATGAGCAGGCTACCGTGATAATTTTCAATCTGTTTTTTCATTAAAATATTCCGTAGGGAATAGGCCAGGGCGGAAACCAAGCCGATACCTACGGCTCTGGTATTTTGATTTTCCAGATCAAGCTCGGGCACCAGAAAAGTAATTCCTATAAGTACCAAAATACCCAGTAATAGATGAATTTTTTGAAAGGGTTTCTTCATTATTATGGGTTCCAGAATACTGGTCATGGTGGGATGCGTGTAAATGGTAAGCATAGCAATGGCGACGCTGCTCAGCTGTAGCGCTTCAAAATATAGTACCCAGTGCAGCCCCATCAAAATACCGCCCAGAAGGATCATTTTTCGATCTTTTTTGGCAATGGATAGGTTAATTTTTTTATAGCGCAGAAAAAGAAACAGAAAAGCAGCGGCCAGTAAAGCGCGATATGCAATTGCAACGGGCGCCCACAGCGGGATGCTTCGCCCCAGCACGCCACTTGTACTTACCAACAACATAGCTAAATTGAGCTGTAGCAAATGGTTTAAAAAAGAGCCTTTTTTATCCATTAGCGCATTAGTAATTCCGATTTTTCCTTAATGATCTGTGCCACTGGGCGATTTTGTATTCGGCTGTCCAGCCAGGAAAGTATGTCTAAATATAGAAATGCGCGCCGCTCGTAGGGATCGTCTTCATAGATCTCAAGCCGCTTGCGCAGCTTTTTAAATTCATTTTTAAGTTCGCCGGGGAAGATTTCGCCCAAGTTTCGAATAAATTTTATCATTTCCTTTTGCACCTCGTGTAGGTCGTTCATTTTGATCAGAAATTTATAGGTGCTGCGCAACAATGCTTCGAGGTGATAATCCATGCCGGCTTCATAATGAGCAACCAGGTTTAAAATACGGGCAAAACACATAAGGTCTTCCCGCATTTTTAAGGATTTATTATTGATGATTTTTTCCAGATAGAAAATGCATTTTTTGTTTTCACCGTTGCCAAAGTATAAACTGGCTATTTTATAATAAAAAACCATCACGTGGTGCGCATCCATTTTGCTGCCCAGAACCTTCAGTTTTTTAGTGATTTCCTCAATAATCCCGTCCTGCGTGCTAAAGTCGCCCACCAGAAATTTAAGGTTCAACTTATTGGAATATAAATACAAGAATTCCAAGGTTTCCAAGTTATCGCTTTTGGGAAAATCCGCTTCCTGCAGCCGCACTTCCAAGCGTTCAAACACCTCTTTAAAATGGGTGTGGTGCCTCAGGTAAAAAAGGGATTCCAGCAGATAATTGTTCCCTTTTAGGTAAAAAACGGGATTACGCTCAATCATTTTGGGCTGTTCTTCAAAAAGTTCCACAAACCGATTGGCATAGCGGTAACAGGACAAAAAATCCTGAACTAGAAAACTGTACCACAAATGCGCTTTATAAAGCCACAATTTTTCGCGAAAGCCAAGATCCTTTATATCATATTCTGGAAGGTTTTCATTAAAATATACTTCAATCCGCTGTTTTTCGGCATCACTGCGCACATAACCCATTTTAAGCATCTTGCCGTACAATTGCAGCGACAAGTTAGAGAGTTTGCTGGTCATCATATTCTGCCGGCTCAGCGTTTCGGCTTCCTGTGCAAGTTCGTCAGCGCGGGTGCTCATACTGCGCGTAATGTACTGGGTCTCGATCACTTTTTCAAGTTCCACAATCTCGTAGGCCACGTTTTTTTCTTCGTTCTCAATGGCCATATGCTTCGCCTTCTCGAGCAGTTTCAAGCTTTGCTGATAAAGTCCTTTTTGATAGAGAACGGTCGCAAAATCAAGTTGCTCGCGTATCTGAATACGTATATTTTGATGCGCTGGGCTCAACCGTAAACTCACTAGAATCTGTTTGTACAAGTGCGCTTTTAGGTTAGAAAGCTGTTGTTTTTTTACAATACGGTTATTAAAAATCTCCTCTTCATCGTAAAGTTTCATTTTATCCAAAAGTGCAAAGAGCTGCAGATATTTTGAGTCTGCATTACCTTCCAGCCTGCCCACGTACAGGGTGAACTGACGCTTTTCAGACTTTGAAAGAGACTTCACCAAAGTAAATAATGAATCTTTTGAATCATTTGCTGTTGTAATGATTTTACGCATAACCATCTATTAATCAGTTTTATAAATATCTTCAAAAAACGCTTAACGTCGTAACCACCTCATAAGCATATTCTTCAAATGTACTACCTATATATATATTCACATATAAATTGAGTAAAAAAACCACTTCTTATGAGCGCAGACAAAGTCCAAATTTTTGATACTACTTTACGAGACGGAGAGCAAGTGCCCGGTTGTAAACTGGATACGCACCAGAAACTGGTCATTGCAAAACGCCTCGATCAGATGGGTGTTGACGTGATTGAGGCCGGATTTCCCGTTTCCAGTCCCGGGGATTTCAGATCGGTTCAGGAAATCTCGAAACTCGTTCAAAATGCGATTGTTTGTGGGTTGACGCGTGCGGTAAAGAAAGATATCGAAGTTGCCGCGGAAGCTTTAAAACATGCTAAAAGACCGCGTATTCATACGGGGATAGGAACCAGCGATTCCCATATCAAGTACAAATTTAAATCCAACCGGGAAGAGATCCTCAAGCGTACGTTTGACGCTGTGGCCTACGCCAAAACATTTGTGGAAGATGTAGAATTTTATGCTGAAGATGCCGGCCGAACAGAAAACGAATATCTTGCCCGCGTTTGCGAGGTGGCAATTCGTGCCGGCGCAACCGTACTCAACATTCCCGATACCACGGGATATTGCCTTCCATCGGAGTATGGGGCAAAAATGAAATACCTTATGGAAAACGTAAAAGGTATTGAAAAAGCAGTGCTTTCCTGCCATTGCCATAACGATCTGGGCCTCGCCACCGCAAATTCCATCTCCGGGGTCATAAACGGCGCACGGCAGATAGAATGTACCATTAACGGTATAGGCGAACGCGCCGGCAATACTGCCCTTGAAGAAGTGGTGATGATCTTAAAACA
>JBDNGW010000094.1:0-4420 GCA_041689735.1 Leeuwenhoekiella sp.
TCAAAAACAACCTATACATTTTGACTTGTTCTTTCCTGCCTGCCGGCAGGCAGGTGCGCATTAACTTCGTTAAAAAGCCTCGCTTTAGCTAAGGCTATAGCTGCGTTTTTTGCCTCGTTACTGAACAAAATAACATCGCCATTTCTGTACATTTTATTTCTGAACAAAGCCTTAGGTCTTTTGATCCGATAGTTATCGGAACAAAAAAGACCTAAACCATTTGTCGTATATAAGGTTTTCCTATTTTTTACGACAAACATTGCACGCGATTGCTTATATTATAAGTTCCGTCTAAGCGGAAATGGCCTATAACATAGTCAGAAATAATGCTTTTTATGGTATGATTTATGCAAATGGTCGATCGCGCCGCCTGAATTGAAGGCTACACTTTTTATTTAATTAAATTCCGTTCGTTGAAGATGCAAGCAAAACAAGCTGAAAGAGTAAATTTCTCATCGGTAAAGAACAGGCCTGAGTATCCAGATTTTCTGAGTATCCAGATAAAATCCTTTCAGGATTTTTTCCAGTTGGAAACCAAATCAGAGGAAAGAGGGAATGAAGGACTCTACAATACTTTCCTAGAGAATTTCCCAATTACGGATACCCGTAATAATTTTGTACTAGAATTTTTAGACTATTTCGTAGATCCGCCAAGATATTCCATACAGGAATGTATTGAACGCGGTCTTACCTATAGTGTGCCCTTAAAAGCACGTCTCAAATTATACTGTACAGATGACGAGCACGAGGATTTTGAAACAATTGTACAGGACGTTTATCTAGGAACCATTCCTTATATGACGCCCAGTGGTACATTTTGTATCAATGGTGCAGAACGTGTTGTGGTATCTCAATTACACAGATCTCCCGGTGTTTTCTTTGGCCAGTCCTTTCACGCCAATGGAACAAAATTATATTCTGCCAGGGTGATCCCATTTAAAGGATCATGGATTGAATTTGCTACAGACATTAACAGTGTGATGTATGCATACATCGATCGGAAGAAAAAATTACCAGTTACCACGCTTTTCAGAGCCATTGGTTTTGAGCGTGATAAAGATATTTTGGAGATTTTTGACCTTGCCGAAGAGGTGAAAGTGTCAAAAACCGGACTTAAGAAATATTTGGGCCGCAAACTGGCCGCCCGAGTGCTGAACACGTGGCACGAGGATTTTGTAGATGAAGATACTGGCGAAGTTGTTTCCATAGAGCGTAATGAGATCGTTTTAGACCGTGATACCACACTTGAAAAAGAGCATATTGATGAAATTCTTGATGCTGGGGCAAAAACGATTTTGCTTCACAAAGAGGATAATCAGCATGCAGATTATGCGATCATTCACAATACCCTTCAAAAAGACCCTACCAATTCTGAAAAAGAAGCGGTGGAACATATATACCGTCAATTGCGTAACGCTGAGCCGCCCGATGAGGAAACGGCTCGTGGTATCATTGACAAACTTTTCTTTAGTGACCAGCGCTATAATCTTGGTGAAGTAGGTCGTTATAGAATGAACAAAAAATTGGGTCTTGATATTGGTATGGATAAGCAAGTGCTTACCAAAGAAGATATCATTACCATAGTTAAATATTTGATCGAACTAATCAATTCCAAAGCGGAAATAGATGATATTGATCACCTTTCTAACCGTCGTGTACGTACGGTAGGTGAGCAATTATCTTCACAATTCGGCGTAGGTCTTGCCCGTATGGCCAGGACTATTCGTGAACGTATGAACGTTCGGGATAACGAGGTTTTTACACCGATAGATTTGATCAACGCGAAAACACTTTCGTCGGTTATCAATTCCTTCTTTGGTACAAACCAGTTGTCACAGTTTATGGACCAGACGAACCCGTTGGCAGAGATCACGCACAAGCGTCGTCTTTCTGCATTGGGACCCGGTGGTCTTTCACGTGAGCGTGCCGGTTTTGAGGTACGTGATGTGCATTACACCCATTATGGACGTTTATGTCCTATTGAAACACCTGAGGGGCCTAACATTGGTCTTATTTCCTCGTTAGCGGTTTACGCTAAAGTGAACAGTATGGGCTTTATAGAGACTCCTTACCGTAAGGTTACTGATGGTAAGATAGACTTAAAGACCATACCACAATATTTAAGTGCCGAAGAAGAAGAGGGAATGTTGATCGCGCAGGCGAACAACCCAATGAACGACGATGGTACTATTGAAGCAGAGCGTGTAATTGCCCGTATGGAAGGTGACTTCCCGGTTGTTGAACCAAATACAGTGCATTATGCCGATGTTTCACCAAACCAGATCGCTTCCATTTCTGCATCCTTGATCCCGTTTTTGGAGCATGATGATGCAAACCGGGCTTTGATGGGCTCAAACATGATGCGCCAGGCCGTTCCTCTTTTGCGTGCAGATGCGCCTATCGTGGGTACCGGTCTTGAACGTCAGGTAGCTTCAGATTCCAGGGTGCTTATCAATGCCGAAGGTGATGGTGAGGTTGAATATGTGGATGCTAACGAAGTGACCATTAAATATGACCGTACCGATGATGAGCGTATGGTAAGTTTTGATGGTGATTCTAAAACGTATCAACTTATAAAATTCAGAAAGACCAACCAGAGTACTTCCATTAACTTGAAGCCTATCGTAAGAAAAGGAGATCGAGTGAAGAAAGGACAGGTACTTTGCCAAGGTTATGCTACCGAAGATGGAGAATTGGCACTGGGCCGAAACTTGAAGGTTGCCTTCATGCCCTGGAAAGGATATAACTTTGAGGATGCGATCGTGATTTCTGAAAAAGTGGTACGTGATGATATATTCACCTCTATTCACGTAGATGAATATTCGCTGGATGTACGGGATACTAAATTGGGTGATGAAGAATTGACCAATGATATCCCCAACGTTTCAGAAGAAGCGACCAAAGATCTTGACGAGCACGGTATGATACGTGTTGGAGCAGAAGTAAAACCTGGAGATATATTAATTGGTAAGATAACCCCAAAAGGGGAATCAGATCCTACTCCAGAAGAAAAACTGCTTCGTGCGATTTTTGGTGATAAGGCCGGTGATGTTAAAGATGCTTCTTTAAAAGCGTCGCCTTCACTTCGTGGTGTGGTAATTGACAAAAAATTATTTGCCAGAGCAATTAAGGATAAGCACAAACGCGCTCAGGATAAGGAAGACATTTCCGCTCTAGAAGCTGATTTTGATACTAAATTTGACGAATTACGTGCCATTTTGGTAGATAAATTGTTCCAAATGGTAAATGGTAAAACAGCTCAGGGAGTTAAAAATGACCTGGGTGAAGAAGTATTGCCAAAAGGCAAGAAATTTACCTTAAAGATGCTTAATGCCGTAGAAGATTATACCCACTTAAATCAGGGAACTTGGACGACAGATACTGCCGCAAATGAAATGATCGCAGACCTGTTGCACAACTTCCGCATCAAGGAAAACGATCTTCAAGGTAACTTGCGCCGTGAGAAATTCACCATTTCAGTAGGTGATGAACTTCCTGCGGGAATTATCAAACTTGCCAAAGTTAATGTTGCTAAAAAACGTAAGCTAAAAGTAGGGGATAAAATGGCGGGCCGTCACGGAAACAAAGGTATTGTTGCACGTATCGTACGTCAAGAGGATATGCCTTTCTTAGAAGATGGTACTTCTGTTGATATCGTCTTGAACCCACTTGGGGTACCTTCACGTATGAACATTGGTCAGATTTATGAAACGGTTCTTGGTTGGGCCGGTCAGAAACTGGGCGAGAAATATGCCACACCTATTTTTGATGGGGCTACTTTAGACCAGATCAACGAACTTACGGATAAAGTTGGAATACCAAGATTTGGTCATACCTATCTTTATGATGGTGGCACTGGAGATCGCTTTGATCAACCAGCAACCGTAGGTGTGATCTACATGTTAAAACTGGGTCACATGGTAGATGATAAGATGCACGCGCGTTCCATTGGGCCATACTCACTTATTACGCAGCAACCACTAGGTGGTAAAGCGCAATTTGGTGGTCAGCGTTTTGGTGAGATGGAGGTATGGGCCCTTGAGGCTTATGGTGCTTCTGCCACATTACGCGAGATATTGACCGTTAAGTCTGATGATGTGGTAGGTAGGGCAAAAACCTATGAAAGCATCGTTAAGGGAGAACCCATGCCAGAACCTGGTCTGCCAGAATCGTTCAATGTATTGATGCACGAGCTCAAGGGTCTGGGATTAGATATACGTCTGGAGGAATAGTTGAATTTTTCCGCGAAGGCGGAAATCTTTTGACCCATCCTAAGGATTTGTTAAGAAATAAAGTGACCGAATTATAGGCAGTTATTTTGTTTGACCACAAGGCGAAAAACGCAGGCATAGCCGTAGCTATGACGAGTATTTTCAACCTGCCTACCGGCAAAGGCAGGCGCAGTGGGCGAGCAAAAGAA
>JBDNGW010000095.1:0-3421 GCA_041689735.1 Leeuwenhoekiella sp.
ATCATTAAAATTGTTGGTTCAGTTACAGAAATCCCAAGCACAACGGAATATCAACTTTTAAATGAGGGAATTGGGAACCGACCCGGAAATGGTTTAAAAATTTTCTCAAATGTGTTGTTTATAACACAGATTTTATTGCTCTTTTGGCTAAGTTATTGTGGATTTAGAACAGGAGTGAATTATAAACAAAGTGGAAAAAACACGATGTATAAAAACTAAGCCTTATCCTAAACCGTAAATGCTATGCTCAGAACCATTAAATATTTCTTTAAAAACAGGAAATCCGCAAAGCGGAAAAAACAGCTGGGTCCCTACGCAAAAGGGGTGATCTATGATAGCGAAAATGGGTTGATCGCCATGCCCACCGAAGATATTACCATAGGAAAAGCGCTTGGTTTTAAAGGAAAATGGGACATTGGCCAGATCGAAACCATCAGTGCATTGATTAAAAAAGATGACGTGATCTACATTGTGGGCACCCACGTGGGGACACTGCTTGTGCCACTGGCCAAAACGGCGCGGGAAATCGTGGGCTATGAGGCCAATAAAAATACATTTGGGTTTATGCAGATGAACCTTTGTTTAAATCAGCTAACGAATGTAAGGCTTTTTAATAATGCGGTGGGTGACGAAGAAAAGACCGTTATCTTTTACCACAATACCGTAAATACCGGTGGAAGCAAAATAAAACCGGTCAAGGATACGCTGCGTTATATTTATGATAGTCCAAAGGAAGTGGAAGTTCAAATGATAGCTCTCGACACGCACATTAAAGTTCAAGGACTTCCCGTTCCACAGGGCTTGATCATGGATATTGAAGGAGCCGAATATTTTGCCCTTAAAGGTATGCAGGAGACCCTTCAAAATCTGCGCTTTTTATATATAGAATACGTACCGCACCACCTCAAAAATGTTTCCAATGTAACTGTAGCGGAGTTTGTGGCACATATACATCCGCATTTCAATTCCGCCAGGTTTTTAAATACTAACAAAATCATTTCCATAGAAAATAATTCCGATGCGTTGATCGAATATCTCAACAAACTGGCAATCAACAATACATCTGACGATATTCTATTTTCAAAATAAAGATTTTAAATACATTAAGATAATGACTCGCAGTTCTTATAAAAACAACATAACAATAGAAGGTAAGGAAGCTCTTGCCGTCTTAAAACGTGGCGGACTTATTCTTTATCCCACAGATACCGTGTGGGGCATAGGTTGTGACGCGACCAATGCCGATGCCGTTTCCAAAGTTTACGCGCTTAAAAAACGGGAAGAGACCCGGGCGATGGTCTGTCTGGTCAGCGATTTTAAGTTGCTCAATCAGTTTATTGAGCAAATCCCTGAAGTGGCTTACGATATCTTAAAACACGCTTCAAAACCCACTACTATTGTGTACGATGACCCCATTAGGGTGGCTGAAAACCTTATAGGTAAAGACAATACACTGGCCATACGGGTGACCCGTGATGATTTTTGCAGTGAACTTATAAAAAGGCTAGGGCGGCCGCTTGTTTCCACTTCTGCCAATATTAGTGGGGATCCCACTCCAAAAAGCTTTAAAGAAATCTCACCTGCTATTTTAAATGGTGTTGACTATATCGTAAATTTGCAGCGCAATAAAAAATCTGGGGAACCCTCGACCATTATTCGACTTAAAAATGACGGTCAGGTTACTATCCTGAGGAAGTAAAGTACAAGAAAGTAAAAAGAAAGTAAAAAGAAAGTACTAAGAAAGTAAAAAAAAGTTAAAAAGTATATAGTGGTGAATAGTTTGACTTACCGAAGAAAACTTGTAGGTATTGTACCTGTAATTTTACTGATTCCGAAAGCTGTCGGAATGGTTTTTGTTTGCTGAAAAAGGTATTTTCGACCAGCTCTTTCGAATTCATTGCTTGGAACTTCTAAAATGACATTTCACGAACAAAACAGTATGCTTACCCAAGGCTTTGATAAAGCAATAGATTACGAAATATTTACCACAATAACACGCGCAGCAGACGATCTGGAGCTGGAAACCTTCGTAATAGGTGGCTATGTAAGGGATTATTTGCTACAGCGCGGTGATGCCAAAGATATAGATATTGTCACCGTTGGCAGTGGGATTAAATTGGCCAAAAAAGTCGCTTCCCTCCTACCCAACAAACCAAAAGTTCAGGTTTTTAAAACCTACGGCACCGCAATGTTGCGTTATGGAGATCTTGAAGTCGAATTTGTGGGTGCCCGCAAAGAATCCTATCAGCAAGATAGCCGCAATCCAGTAGTGGAAAATGGCTCGCTCCAAGATGATCAAAACCGTAGGGATTTTACCATAAACGCGCTCGCAATTGGTCTTTCTGGTGAAAATAGAGGAGAATTATTAGATCCGTTCAATGGCATTGTTGATCTGGAACGTGGCATTTTGCGCACTCCGTTGGATCCTGATATCACGTATAGCGACGACCCGTTACGTATGATGCGCGCCATACGTTTTGTCAGTCAGCTGAATTTTATGATCGAGCGCAAATCCCTGGAAGCGATCACCCGCAACCGGGAACGTATAAAAATAATCACTAGTGAGCGTATTGTGGATGAACTCCATAAAATCATGCTGTGCAACAAGCCGTCAACTGGTTTCACCCTTCTTGAAAAAACCGGTTTGCTTCTTTTAATACTCCCAGAACTCACAGCACTCAAAGGCATCGAAGAAAAAGAGGGCCAGACACATAAAGATAACTTTTACCACACACTTGAGGTTGTGGATAATATTTCAAAAAAAACCAAAGATCTCTGGCTGCGCTGGGCGGCCTTACTTCATGACATTGGCAAAGCGCCCACAAAACGCTTTGATAAAAAAATAGGATGGACCTTTCATGGGCACGAATTTGTCGGTTCAAAAATGGTTTACAAGTTATTCAAACGGCTCAAAATGCCGCTCAATGATAAAATGAAGTTGACGCAAAAACTGGTACTTATGAGTTCGCGCCCCATTGTGATCGCAGAAGATTTTGTGACAGACAGCGCAGTGCGCAGACTTTTATTTGACGCGGGCGATGAACTGGATGGCCTTATGACACTTTGTGAAGCAGATATCACCACAAAAAACCCAAAAAGGTATAAACGCTATCACAATAATTTTAAATTGGTACGCGAGAAAATCAAGGAAGTGGAAGAACGCGATCAGATCCGCAACTTTCAGCCACCGGTAAGCGGTAAAGAAATCATGGAAACTTTTGGCCTAAAACCTTCCCGAGAAATTGGAATTATCAAAGATGCAATAAAGGAGGCTATTCTGGAAGGGGAGATCCCAAATGAGTACAAGAAAGCTCATGATTTTATGTTAAAAAAAGGAAAGGAAATTGGCTTGGCAGTGCGGTAGAAAAGTTATTTTGAATTTTGAATTTTAAATGCCGGATTCTGTGTTCTGTATTTTGTA
>JBDNGW010000096.1:0-4333 GCA_041689735.1 Leeuwenhoekiella sp.
GTATTACAGGCGCAGGTTGGAACAGGGGAAAAATAGGATGAGCACGGTCAATGTCATCAGGAACAAATTACTGTCCAGAATCTTTGCGGTGGTCAAACGGGGGACCCCCTATGTTGACACGCTGAAATATGCCGCTTGACAATTATTGGAAAATTTCAGTGAAAAAGCTTTTTTAAACCATAGAATACGGAGGGGTTTCCCTCTCTGTCAACAGAAAATAATATTTTTAGAATATTAATTCAAAGAATTTTATCCTTAATATAACTATGCATTTAACTAATGACATCTACTATGGTTTAATGCCACTTTGCTCCAATCCCCTATCATACATTCGTTATTCCCTTTCAAATGAAGAACTATTTATATTATTTTTTTTTGTGTAACATATAAATGTTTATAATCACTAACGTTCAATTGTTAAAAATACCAGTTCTATGAAATACATTATAGACAGGTGTCAACGGTACTTTTGGAGCTCAAACGATTTGAAAATATAGTTTATTCAAACACGTAAATGTATTAGGACTGAAAGTAATATGATTTTTCCCACATCTTTGAATTCATCCCGGACAACGACCTACTAAAGCCTCAATCGAAGGTATTGCGGTATCAAGATAATCGATAAGTTGTTTATAGTAAGTTGTTTATAGTGAGACTTACAGCCAGTGGATGTTAAACGGATATAAAATATAATTAAAAAGCTATAAATCAAACAATATATCTTTCATAAGGCAATAAATTAATACTTTTTTATATTTTTGGAACATAGGTAATCTTCATGGCTATAAATCTGCCATTTGAAGATACCTTTTTTTTTGGAGGAAATTAAATTTTAAAAAAACATCATGAGTTCACATCGCAGATCATTTTTACGAAACATTGCCTTAGGGTCAGGAGCAATTGCAACAGGATCGTTTTTAACTTCATGTGCCAGTGAAGAAAACTTGGCACAGATAAAAGCAGCTGCAAACCGCAAACCTGTCATGAATTTTAATATGTCCGGTTATGCAGCACCTGCCCTAGAAACTGTTCGTATAGGAATAGTGGGAATTGGAGACAGAGGTTCGGGTGCCGTAGAGCGCATGACCTTTATTGACGGCGTGGAGATCACGGCCCTATGCGATACTCGCCAAGCTGCCGTTGATGGCGGACAAAAGATTTTGGAAAAAGCTGGCTTGCCAAAAGCAACAGAATATGTAAATGGAGATACTGGCTTCAAAGAAATGTGCCAGAGTAATAATATCGATTTGGTATATATAGCTACTTCTTGGGAATGGCACGTTCCCATTGCCATTGAAGCCATGGAGAACGACAAACATACCGCGGTTGAAGTTTCCACCGCGCGTACGCTTGAAGAATGCTGGGAAATTGTTGAAACCTCAGAACGCACCCGCAAACACTGTGTTATTCTTGAAAATTGCTGTTACGACTTCTTCGAACTACTTACTCTGAATATGGTTCGCCAAGGCGTTTTTGGAGATCTCATTCATGGTGAAGGTGCCTATATCCACGATTTGGATTACTGGCAATTCAACAAGCCTAAAAATGACAAAATGGTAGATGGCGCATATAATGATTACTGGCGTCTTCACGAGAACAAAAGACACGCCAACGTATACCCAACTCATGGATTAGGCCCCATTTGTCAAGCAATGGATATTAATCGTGGGGATAAAATGGAATTTCTAACCTCTATTATGAGCGATGATTTTACTTTGGGAAAAAGAATTGAAGAAGAAGCTGAGGACAACCCTGCCTTAAAGCAGTTTGTTGGTGCAAATATGAGAGGAAATATGGATATTCAGCTTATCAAAACGAATAAAGGCCGCACCATTATGATTCAGCACGATATCAGTTCGCCACGGCCTTATTCCCGTATTCATATGTTGAGTGGCACCAAGTGCTTTGCTCAAAAATGGCCATTAGAGCACATCGCTTTTGGCCATGATATCGCCAATGCCGATAAAATGAAAGAACTGGAAGAAAAGTACACACCCGAAATTGTACGCAAAGTAGGAGAAATGGCCAAGAAAGTTGGTGGGCATGGCGGCATGGACTTTATGATGGACTGGAGGTTAATTGACTGCCTTAGAAATGGTCTTCCTATGGACATGGACGTTTATGATGCCGCTTCTTGGAGCAGTATTACCTCATTAAGTGAGTGGTCCATTGCCAATAAATCGAATTCAATTGAAGTGCCCGATTTTACTCGCGGTGCCTGGAAAACCAATGAGCCACTTACCTTAACCCTTAAAGGTGGAGGTACTACCGGAGTGAGAAACCTGGAAAGAAGGGAAAAAAGCAATCAACTTTCCGTAGAATAAGCTTTTTTTAAATGTTATTTTTATAATCCTAATACCTGCTTCGGGTCAAGGGAACTTTCTTTAGCCCGAAGTTTTATTGTACTCCAACAATGAAATTCCATCACTATTTACTTTGTCTTATTTCGATTTTTTGGACATTCCCCATGATGGGTCAGGTCACCAAAAAGGATAAAAAACCCAACATCATATTTATCTTGGTCGATGATATGGGATATGGTGATGTAGGGGTGTTTTTCCAGAATGAAAGAAAGTCACACAACAACCCGTCCAAACCCTGGATGTTTACTCCTCATCTGGATAAAATGGCTTCGGAAGGAGTTATGCTGACACAACATTACACACCGACCCCAGTGTGCGCTCCTTCACGTGCTTCGCTGCTTTCGGGGCTCAGCCAAGGCCATGCACAAATAAGGGACAATCAGTTTGACAAGGCGCTCGCAGACAATCATACCTTGGGAAATGTGATGCAAAAAGCAGGATATAGTACCGCCGTTATTGGCAAGTGGGGATTACAAGGTTTGGTTTCTCAAGAAAATGAAAATCCTGAAAAATGGCCGGCATATCCTACTAAAAGAGGGTTTGATTACTTTTATGGATATGTGCGGCACATGGATGGGCATGAACACTATCCGGTAGATGGTGTTTATAGAGGAAGGAAAGAAGTGTGGGAGAATAAAAAGGAAGTGAGCGCAGGCCTGGAAAAAGCTTATACTACCGATCTTTGGACGGCGGTCGCGAAAAAATGGATTGTAGAAAAAACCCAAGAACAGGATAAAGAAAAACCTTTTTTTCTTTATCTGTCATACGATACGCCTCACGCGGTACTCGAGTTGCCCACTCCAGCTTATCCTAAGGGAGGCGGTTTAAACGGCGGAATCCAACACCTGGGAATTTCCGGAGGTATGATCAACACTGCAAGTGGAACGCCCGATAGCTGGACAGATCCCAATTACGCAGAAGCTGAATATGATCACGATCAAAATCCCGAGACCCCCTTGATTGCCTGGCCTGACACCTATAAACGTTATGCCACCAGCATAGGGCGTATTGACAACGCAGTGGGTGATATTTTAAAATTGCTACAAGATTTAGAAATAGACTCCAACACATTGGTGGTGTTCGCATCTGACAACGGGCCTTCTATAGAATCTTATCTGCCAGCAGAATATGCCTCCAATCAAGCAAATTTCTTCGAAAGTTTTGGTCCATATGACGGCATTAAAAGAGATGTTTTAGAGGGCGGATTAAGAACTCCATTGATCGCTCATTGGCCGGGAACAATTCCCGAAAATAGCATTGTGGATAGTCCTTCTATCTTTTACGACTGGCTTCCCACTTTTACCAACATTGCTGGGCTTCCCGCTCCGGTAAACAGCAACGGAATACCGTTATTGCCCGTATTGACCGGGAAAGGAGAGGCACAGGAAAGCAGTGTATATGTTGAATACTTTCAAAATGGCAAATCTCCCAATTATTCTGAATTCTCTCCTGCTAACCGCGGGAAAGTACGTAACCAGATGCAAATGTTGCGGATAGGAGATATGGTTGGTCTGCGATACGACATTCAGTCTGCCAATGATGATTTCGATATTTTCGATGTAATGAAGGACAGTCGCCAACGTAATAATCTGGCCAAAAATGGCACTTTGTACACTCTTCAGCAGCATATGAAGGAGAAAGTATTGCAAATGAGGATGGTCAACGCTTCGGCGCCGCGCCCGTATGATTCGGTTGCGGTTCCTTCCGTTATAATAAAGTCAAAAATAAAGGGAGTCAGCTGGAAGGCATATGACGGGGATTTCCCATGGTTGCCGCAAACAAAGGGTCTTAAAATGACGGCAAATGGTAATTTAAAAGAAAACAAGTTAAAAAAATTAAAGTCCGAGACCCACGATGTTTTTGTATTCGAAGGCTATATCAGTAGTCCGCAAGACGGCGAATACACTTTTTATTTAAATTCAAACAGCAATTATTTTTTTAAGTTGCACGAAAGCAATCTTATCGACGGA
>JBDNGW010000097.1:0-8756 GCA_041689735.1 Leeuwenhoekiella sp.
AACCAAACAATGGAATCATCAAATTTATTGGGAGGATAAAATGCTTCATCGGGATTGAGGCCATCTACCCAGTTTGAAAAATAGCGGTGATAGCGCAACTCTACATTAATATCGCTCAGAAAGCCAATTTTATATCTAAAACCCACACTTCCCGTAACTGCGGTTGTGTGACCGCCAGAATCGTCTAGACCTCCCAGTTTACCATCACCATGCAAAAAACGGTCAAAGTAAATATCTTCTGGGATTGCTCCAGGCACATCTTGAATTGAGGAATAACCAGGTTTGTACTTCACATAGTGCAAACCTAGACTAATGTAAGAAGAGATCAGATAAGCCCCCGCCTGAAAATCACGGATACTCATAGGAAAGAATTCCAACTGGCTACCTATTTCAAATACCGAAGAAGTCCCTTTGTGATCCCTTAGATCACGGTCTTCATCTGAATTTTTCTTTGATTCTTGCCCCTTATGGGTAAGCTTGGTATAATGAAAATCCATCTCATTACGTATCTTAAAATGATCATTGAAATAGACATCTCGCGTATAGCAATTACAATCTGAACGGTAGGCGAAGTTCATATAGTGCATTACGGCAACCCCTAGACCTACATTATTTATATTGGTATTAATGTTGCCCCTCAGACCAAAATCAGATTGAAAGAGCAAAGGCCCAGATGCAACCCCTATTTCATTGGAAAATCCAAAAACGAACTGTGCATAAGTCCGAGAACAGAATCCGACCATAAGTAAAAAAAATAGCGCGAAGTACTTATTATTCATTAAATTGGCGTTCTCTATAGGACAAATATAACAAAGTTTTAAGAATAAGTACACTTTTCTATTTGAATCGCTTTGCCCAGGGCCTGCAACGTAAAGAAATTCTGTTTTTTGAAGAATATTTAAAAATTACACCTGAAAATTTTAATATACAATATATTTGCTACCCAATTGAATAATTAATTTCATTTAAATAAAATAACAAGTAATGACAGAAAACATTCAAAAATTTGTCGATTCTGTTAAGAAAAACAATCCCAATGAACCTGAATTTATTCAGGCGGTTCATGAAGTGGCAGAAACAGTGATTCCATTTATTGAGAAAAATAAAAAATATCAAAACGCCAAATTATTGGAGCGTATGATAGAACCGGAGCGTACCATTATGTTCCGTGTTCCCTGGGTTGATGATAGTGGCGAGATACAGATCAATAAAGGCTACCGTGTAGAATTCAATTCGGCCATTGGGCCCTATAAAGGAGGATTGCGCTTTCACCCTTCGGTAAACCTGAGCATTCTAAAATTCCTTGGGTTTGAGCAAGTATTCAAGAACAGTCTTACTTCCCTGCCCATGGGCGGCGGTAAAGGAGGTTCTAACTTTGATCCCAAAGGCAAGTCCAATGAAGAGATCATGCGTTTCTGCCAGAGTTTTATGACTGAACTTTATAGGCATATCGGTCCCAACACAGACGTACCTGCCGGCGATATAGGTGTGGGCGGTCGGGAGATCGGCTTTATGTTCGGTCAATATAAACGAATCCGCAATGAGTTTACCGGTATCCTTACCGGTAAAGGCCTTAGCTACGGCGGTTCTAAAATTCGACCCGAAGCCACTGGTTATGGCAATGTTTATTTCACAAAATACATGCTTGATGCCATTGGCGAAAGCATGGCTGGAAAGACTGTGGTGGTTTCCGGCTCTGGTAATGTGGCCATTTATGCGGTCGAAAAAGCCACACAGCTCCATGCAAAAGTGCTTACCATGTCAGATTCTAGTGGGTTTATATATGATCAAGAGGGCATAAACGAAGAAAAGCTGGCTTACATAATGGAAATCAAAGATGTACGTCGCGGAAGGATCAAAGAATATCTTGACAAATATCCTGATGCTGAATATCACGAAGGTAAAAACCCCTGGGGAATCAAATGCGATATCGCACTACCCTGCGCCACGCAAAACGAACTTCACAAAGAAGATGCAGAAACGTTGATCAAGAATGGTTGCATGAGCGTAGGTGAAGGCGCAAACATGCCCTGCACCTCAGAGGCTATTGAAGTATTTCAGAAAGCAAGGATTTTGTTTGCTCCCGGTAAGGCATCAAACGCTGGCGGTGTGGCCACTTCCGGACTTGAAATGTCACAAAACAACTTGGGGTACAACTGGTCTGCAGAAAAGGTAGATCAAAAACTGCATGCGATTATGAATGGGATCCACAGCGCCTGTGTAAAATACGGCAAGGAAGAAGATGGGCATATTAATTATGTAAAAGGGGCAAACATAGCCGGTTTCGTAAAAGTGGCCGACGCCATGCTTGCGCAAGGAATTGTATAATTAGCCATTACATTAATTCCGTAAAAGGGTCTTCTTTATGAAGGCCTTTTTTAGTTTACAATAATCGTATTTTTGAACGTTATGTAAACAATGCTTTTTTTTATGTCGAAAAAAATACTTGTAGCCTTTTTCTACCTTTTCACTTTGAGCATGGCTGCACAGGATTATTCGGCCAGCTGGAAGGGATATTTTTCCTATACCAATATAAATGATATTACTTACGGCAATGGGAAGGTCTATGCCGCTGCCCAGAATTCGGTGTTTTCTTATGATGCCACCACCGATGTTATTACCACGCTTTCTACTATAGAGGGACTTTCGGGCGAGACCATTTCGTCCATTTATTACAGTGAACGGGCCAGCGCGTTGTTCGTTGGCTATACATCCGGTCTCTTTGATGTGGTACGTCAAAATGAAGAGGTGCTCACGGTGGTTGATATCGTTAACAAAACTTCGATCCCGCCCAATGAAAAGCAGATCAATCATTTTCTAGAGCGTGACGGTATTTTATATATAAGTACTGGTTTTGGCATTTCGCTATATAACATTGACCGGCTGGAATTTGACGATTCCTATTTTATAGGCGCCGCTGGTGGAAGGCTTCATGTGCGCCAGACGGCTGTTTCTGGAGCTTTTATTTACGCTGCCACTCAGGAAGGCGGCATACGGCGAGCACCCGTTATGGCGGATAATCTTATTGATTTCCAGAATTGGTTACCGGTATCCAGCGGTAATTGGCTGGGGATTGTAGGGCTGGGCGATCGCGTTTATGCAATAAATGCCAATAATACCCTGCAATCGTTTAATGGGAATTCCTTTACCACTTTGGCTCAGTATCCCAGTCGGCCCTTACGGCTCACCACCAGCGGAACCGGTTTTACGATAAACCTGGCGAATATGGTTTACACTTATGATAACAACGGTACGGCAATCACGACCGTTCCCGCAAACGAAGAATATCCCGGTGCTTATAATACGGCTTTTTCCGCCGAAGGTTTGCTTTTTATTGGCACTGCGGAAAATGGCCTGCTCATGACCGGCCTGCCCGCTGCACAGACTTTGCTTCAGATCCTGCCCGATGGCCCTTTGCGTAATGATCCTTTTTCAATTAAAGCCATTCCCAACGAGATTTGGGTGGTTTATGGCGATTACAGCAATTCCTTTAATCCATACCCTTTAAAATGCCGTGGACTGAGTCATTTGAGACAGGAAACGGGTTGGAACAATATCTCCTATTCCGAAGCCTTAAATGCCAATAATATGGTCAATGTTACCATAAATCCAGAAAATACCGAACAGGTTTTTATCAGTTCGTTCAACACTGGCCTACTGGAAATCAATGAAGAAATACCTACGCAACTTTATAATGAAACCAACAGCGGCCTGAGCGACCTTCCGGTAAATCCCAGCGATGTGCGTATAAATGGCGCGGCTTTTGACCCAAGCGGCAACCTGTGGATGACAAATACCTTGGTAGAAAATGCACTCGCTAGAAAATCTGGGGATAATATCACCGGTTTTTCAGTAAAAGGAATCATTCCTGATTTTGACGAGGTGGTCTACACCCAACTGGTAACGGACAGGCAGGGTAACATTTATTTTGGTTCTAACAAGGTTGGATTGATCGCCTATAATCCCAGCACAAATACGTTTGCAAAAATCGCCGGTGAAGAAGAGACCAACCTTCCTTCAGATGATATTCGTACTTTGGCAATAGATAACAGCGGTACCTTATGGATAGGCACGACTGCTGGGATCAGGTTGCTTTATGGTCCAGCGCAGATTTTTGAAAATCCGGAGATTGAAACCAATGCGATTGTAATTCTGGAAAACAATATTCCCGTAGAGCTCTTAAATGAACAGTCTATACAGAGTATTGTCGTAGACGGTTCCAATAATAAATGGGTGGGAACCCTTACTAACGGTGTTTTCTATTTTTCGGCTAATGGTCAGGAAACTTTACAACAGTTCAATACCCAAAATTCACCACTACCTTCTAACACGATTAATTCCATTAGCATTGATGATGAAAACGGGGAAGTATATTTTGCCACGCCACAGGGTCTAGTTTCCTACGCTGGCAGCGCGGTGGCAGCGGCAGACGATCTTAAGGCGGTGCGGGCTTTTCCCAATCCTGTGCGGCCACAATACACCGGGTCGGTAACTATAGACGGCCTTACCGAACGTGCCAATGTGAAAATAACCGATATCACGGGGAATCTTGTATATGAAGAAGTTTCCAAAGGTGGAAGTATTCAATGGGATACCACGGCCTTTGGGCGGCATAAAGTTGCCAGCGGGGTTTATATGATCCTAGTCACTTCCAGCGATGCTTCAGAAACCAAAGTGGCCAAAATAATGATCATACGCTGATGCTGATCACCACCCATGCCATCGTTATTTCTGCACTCAAATTTGGCGAAGCAGACCTGATCGTAAAGTGCTACACACAAAGCGACGGACTCAAATCCTATCTCCTGCGGCGTATTTTAAAGTCGAAAAAAGGCAATTTACGCACCGCCATGTTTCAACCGGCGACACAGCTGGAAATCGTAGCCAACCATAAAAACAAGGGCACGCTTGAAAGTATTCGCGAAGCGAGAATATTGCATCCCTACCAAAGTCTGCAAACTGATATTGCCAAGACGAGCATCGTGCTTTTCCTCTCAGAATTATTGCGCAACGTCATTCAAGAGGAGGAGGAAAATCCCGCACTCTATGCATTTCTGGAAAATGCGTTTCTGTGGCTGGATGCCCAGGATCACGCGGCCAACTTTCATCTGCTTTTTATGCTGGAACTTACTAGATATTTAGGTTTTTATCCAGATATTACGGCCGGTGAACGTTCTTTTTTTAATTTGGAAACCGGCCAGTTTCAAGACCATGCAGATCTGTACACAATTACAGATGAAAATCTAAAACTTTTTAAAGAATTGCTGCATTCCAATTTTGAAAATCTGAATCTCTTTAAACTAAATCAGAAACTTAGGACAGAGCTCATTTCTACATTGTTAAATTATTATGATTTACATTTGCAGGGTTTTAAAAAACCCCGTTCCCTGGGCGTGCTCAACAGTCTATTTAATTAGTGTTAAGTTAAGCATAAGCCGGCGTATAATGCAAGGTATCTTTTGAGCCATCTCTTCGTTAAAAAATAATTCCGTAGCTACGGCTATGGAATAGATTTTTGCCTTGACCTGACCCAAAATTTTCGATTGCCTGATACGCCACATTACATTTAAGTTAACACTGATTTTCATGCAAAGATTTTTACTTCTCACCTTCTTTTTAATAATATCATTCTGCCAAGCACAGACTGTGCAGGTACTTGATGCACAAACCCAGGAACCCATAACCCATGTTGCTTTTTTTAATGCTGAAAAAAGTAGCACCGCAGTCAGCGATCTTCAGGGACATGTAGATCTTTCAGCCTTTAGCGATAACGAGAGCATTTTTATCACACATATTTCACACGATCAAAAAATCACCTCAAAAGCCGAAATAGTAGCTCAAAATGGCAAAATTTACCTGGAACCGGGTGAAAACAGATTACGCGAAGTCATACTTTCTGTAGCTAAATTTCAACAGAAACCAGAAGATGTGGCGCAAAAAATAATCAGTGTCACCCCGGCAGAGATCGCCTTTAAGAATCCCCAGACGGCAGCAGATTTGCTTACCACTACCGGCGGGGTTTACGTACAAAAAAGTCAGTTGGGCGGCGGAAGTCCCATGATACGTGGTTTTTCGACAAACCGGCTGCTCATTACCGTAGATGGCGTACGTATGAACACCGCAATTTTTCGCTCCGGCAATTTGCAGAATGTGATTAATGTTGACCCTTTTGCACTAGAATGTACCAAAGTCATTCTGGGCCCCGGCTCTGTGGTTTACGGAAGCGATGCGATAGGTGGCGTGATGAATTTTTATACCTCAAAACCCCAATTTTCAACCGAAAATGGCCATTTTCTTAGTGGTAATGCCGTAACTCGATATTCTACCGCAAATGAAGAAAAAACCGGTCATATAGACTTTAATTTCGGTGCCAAAAAATGGTCATTTTTTTCCAGCGCGAGCTATTCAGACTATGACGATCTGCGTATGGGAAGCCAAGGACCTGACGATTATTTGCGGCCAAATTATGTGAAGCGCATTAATGATGCCGATGTAATTGTGCAAAATAAGAATCCCAACAAACAGGTGCCCACTGCTTTTAATCAGCTCCACCTGATGCAGAAAGTGCGCTTTATGCCCAACGAAATTTGGGAGTATAACCTGGGCGTGATTTACAGCAAGACTTCGGATTATTCCCGATATGACCGTCTTACCCGAAAACGCAAGGGTAAATTACGCTCCGCGGAATGGTATTATGGCCCACAAAATTGGTTTTTCTCCAATTTTCAGATCGACAAAAAAGGCTCCGGACCGCTTTATGACAAGGCCAAACTGACTTTAGCTTATCAAAATTTTGAGGAAAGCCGTCACGACCGCAACTTTGGTGACGACATTCTCTTTATGACCGAAGAACAGGTAGACGCGTATTCCGCTGCGCTTGATTTTACCAAAAAAATTGATAAACACCAACTTTTTTATGGGTTGGAATATGTTTTCAATAAAGTAGGTTCACAAGGAAAACAGACAAATATCCTTAATAATTCAAGCAATCCTGACGCCTCGCGCTATCCGGACGGCTCTAGTTGGCAATCTGCTGCGGCTTATGTGAGCGGGCAGTTTCGCTTGGCTGAACACGTAAATTTACAGTCTGGCCTGCGCTATGATCAAGTGCTTGTAAATGCTACATTTGACGATCTTTTTTACGATTTCCCCTTTTCAAAGGCAAATATCAATACAGGAAATCTAACTGGTTCATTGGGCTTGAATTGGCAGGCGAGCCAGATTTTGGGTTGGCGTTTTAATTTTTCTACCGCTTACCGCGCGCCAAATATTGACGATGTGGGCAAGATTTTTGACAGTGAACCTGGTTCTGTAGTGGTGCCAAATCCCGGTCTTAAAGCGGAATATGCCTATAATTATGAAATAGGGCTGAACCTCAATTTTGAAGAGATCGTAAAAATTGATCTGGCCGGTTTTTACACGCAGCTCGATAATGCGCTGGTGCGCCGTGATTTCAACTTGGGCGGCGAGACGGTTATCGATTATCAGGGCGAGCCCAGCAACGTGCAGGCCATACAGAATGCCGCTTCTGCCGAAGTTGTGGGGCTCGAAGCGGGCGTGGATATTTTGTTCAGTAAAAATCTGAATTTGAGTTCACAGATCAATATTATCGAGGGCAATCAAGAAGAAGATGATGGCAGCACCGCACCGCTGCGTCACGCCGCGCCGCTTTTTGGTAATACACACTTGGTCTGGAAGAATTCAACATTGAAATTTGATGCTTTCGCAGAATACAACGGCCAGCTCAAAGCTGATGAACTTGCTCCTTCACAAGTCGGCAACGCTTATCTTTATGCGCTCAATGCCAATGGTGATCCTTATGCGCCAAGTTGGTACACGTTCAATTTTGCCGCTCAATATAAATTGAACACCTCCTGGCAGCTCACCGCCGCGCTCGAAAACATTACAGATCAGCGTTACCGTCCCTACTCCAGCGGGATTTCTGCCCCGGGACGCAATTTGATCGTGTCATTGCGTTATGGGTTTTAATAGTGACAGTATACTTTTTTATCTACTATTTTTCAAGTATCTTTAATGCAAAACAACAGAATCATGAATGTTGAAGCTGAAAAGTTAGAATTGATAGAAATGCTTCTAAATATTGATCAAGAGAATATTCTTCTCGAAATCAAGGATATTTTGCATCAAAATTTACCAAATTTCTCCTTATCCGAAGCGCAAAAACAGGTACTCGATGAACGTTTGGAAAAACACCGTCTCAATCCTAATGAAGGTGCGAATTGGCAAGATTTTAGAATAGAAATTAAAAATGAATATGGCTTATAGAATTAGAATAGATTCTGAATCCCAGAAAGAATATAAAGAAATAGTGGATAGTTATTTCGCTATTCGTGTCGACCTTGCTGCTGATTTTATCGCTCGCTTCGATGAAATTATAGAACTGATCAAACAGAATCCTCTTCTTTTTCAGAGACGTTATCGCAAAGTACATATAGCCTTTACAAAACGGTTTCCTTAGGGAATACATTATACGCTGAAAAATGATGAAATCTTCCTTCATGCGATCTTTCACACCAGTCGTAATCCAAAGAAATAATAAAGATAATATTGAGTTGTCTGAAAATTTTAAATTACTTGTTGCCCATCTCAAAACCCATTATAAATCGTCTCCAATAACTCCCCGTTATCTCCATTGAATTCCCAAAACATAATGCCGCCCAACTCCTTTTTTTTCACATATTCCACTTTTAGCTGAAGGGATTTTGTATTTTCATAGGTCAGGAACAAAGAATCGC
>JBDNGW010000098.1:0-9530 GCA_041689735.1 Leeuwenhoekiella sp.
AAAAAAGGCAAAAGAGGCAAACCTACAATCAGTTTAAGTAGTTCCTATGGTTTTCAAAACCCTACCTATCTTCCAAAAATGCTGAATGCCCGGGATTATATGGCCTTACAGAACGAAGGTTACTATAATATAAACTCCACAGGGAACACCCCTCCAAATGATCCTGATCTTATTGCCGATTACAATCAATTACACCTGTCGGATCCATACCAATATCCAGACTCCGATTTTACTGATGAGTTCAATAAAAGCTCAGGGGTATCTATCAACAACTTCCAGATAAGCGGGGGAACCGATGTGATAACATATAATGCAGGAATAGGTTACTTCGATCAAAATGGAATTTTTGATCCTATAGGCTACGAACGTTATAATTATAACATGAGCTTGGACATTCAGGCCACTAAGACCACCAAGTTCGGAATGTCGCTTTACCGTTCCGTGGAAAATACGGACGGCATCGATGCCGATGAAAACCTTACTCATTTAATGCGTAGTTTCTATAAATTTGTGCCGACACAAACTTTAAGATACCCTGAAGGGGACAAATGGGGCGAATCCTCGGGAGGGAGCCCAGTAGGGGTATTGGAGTCTAATGGTTATCGTAAGGACGAGGACAACACCTTGCTGAGCTCGGTTTATGTTGAACAGGAATTGCCCTTTATTCCCGGTTTAAAGGTAAAAGGGGTTTTTAGTTATGACCCTACCACGAACAATGATAAACTTTGGCACGTTCCTTATGCTTTTTATAATATTGATCTAAACCAACAGCCTTATTCCTATACCGAGGCAATTTCACTACAAGAGGGAGGTGGAGCACCTTATACCTGGTTACAGTTGGAAAACCGAAGGCAAACAAAATTCACCTATCAGGGATATGTTAATTATGATCGTATTTTTGGGGATCACAGTATTTCTGCCCTGTTCGTTGCGGAGGCTCGCGAGACCAAAAATGACTTTTTTAATGCCCGAAGGAACAATTTTGCTATCGAAATAGACGAGTTGAGCTTGGGAAGTTCCGATAAATTGGATTATGACAATGGTGGATCTTCAGGAACTGGAAGTGAGATCGGCTATGTGTACCGACTAGGATACACCTACAAGGACAAATATATTTTAGAGGCCTCCGGAAGGTATGACGGCCATTATTCTTTTGCACCTGGAAAACGCTGGGGCTATTTCCCTGCTTTTTCTGCAGCCTGGCGGATATCTGAGGAGAATTTTATGAAGGAGATAACAGTCATCAATAATTTAAAGGTGCGATCTTCTTGGGGAAAATCGGGGAACCTTCCCTATATCAATGGCAATATAGCCGCATTCCAATATTTATCAGGATACGACCTGCGTGGTAACGCCTATGCCTTTGGAAATGGGAGCCTTGTTCAGGGATCTAGGGTAAGTACCGAGCCAAACCCGAACATTACCTGGGAAATATCGACCAAATTTGATATCGGTTTTGATCTGACCATGTGGAACAGGCTTTTGAATGTGCAATTCGATTATTTCCACGAAGATCGCACAGGGATGCTCCTTGCCCCACAGGTCGTGGTACCTGTTGAATATGGCCTGGCCCTGTCTCAGGAAAACAAAGGCTCTATGGACAATAATGGATTTGAGCTAGGGGTCGGCACCCAAAAAATGTGGGATAACGGTTTCCAATTCTCGCTAAATGCCAATATAAGCTATGCCGAGAACAATATGTTAGAGGTGTTCCAATCCGATGCGGAAAGGGACAATCCTAATAGAACCAAGGTAGGACGCCCTTATGGCACTCCATATGGATATAAATCCCTAGGACTTTTCTCCACGGCCGATGATACTAACGGGGATGGAATCATAAACAATACCGATGGCTATAATGTGGTCCAATTTGGAGATTTGCACCCTGGTGATGTTAAGTATGCCGATTTAAGTGGCCCAGATGGCACGCCAGATGGAAAAATAGATTCCAATGACCAAACGGTAATCGGGAACCCCGTTTACCCCTCCGTTACCTATGGGCTCAACACATCGGCAGGATACAAAGGCTTTAATCTTTCCTTATTTTTCCAAGGAACTGCCAATTCTGACATCAATATCCAGACCTTTTTAACATCCCCCTTTGCCAATAACGGAAGTAATACCTCCTATGAGTATTTTGACAACAGGTGGACCCCAGATCAACAGGGTGCAAAGTATCCCAGGGCATCCCCTTCGCCCTATTCCAACAATACACAAGGTTCGGATTTTGGATGGTAGATACCGGGTACGTACGTCTAAAAACTGCAGTTTTGGGTTATACGCTTCCAAAAGACGTGTCCGAGAAGTTAAAAATGAAATCAATAAGTTTTCATGTAACTGGACAGAACCTGTTTACCATCAGCAAATTGGATTTTATAGACCCGGAACTTGGGTATGATGCTCGCGAAAACTCCTATCCTAATTACAAAGACAATGTCTTTAGGAGTCGATATTTCTTTTTAACTTAAAAAATCATAAAAACCATGAAAAGATTAATATATAAAATCAGTACCATTGGAATATGCGCATCCCTTTTGCTAGGTGTCATTTCATGTGATACGGAAGATTTTCTGGATAACGAGAACAAATCTAATCTTATCGATGCCACCCAATGGGCCTCGGAGGCCAATGCGGATATCTTCTTCAATGACGTATACAGTGAAATTCCGAGAGTCTGTACGTTTTCCGAGCAATTGGACTACTATACCGATGACTATAACATAAGCCATTACTATACGGCTTCCAACTGGAGGCAGGGAATATGCCAGGCACCATCCTCTAGCAATGGTAGCGCATGGGGTGGTACTTATGGTCCAACCAATGGGTATACTTGGGAGAGCTTTTTCGTAAAATTGAGAAAATGTAATACCGGTCTCCAAAAACTAGAGGAGAACAAGGAAAACTATTCGGACGAGTACTACAATAAACGGGTGGACGAACTTAGATTTCTAAGGGCTTTCTTTTACAGCGAGTACTTTATGCACGTAGGCGGGCTGCCCATTATCACCGTTCCACTCGATCGTAATACCATGAGCGAGGACGAGCTTCTTGTTCCCAGGGCAACATTTGAAGAAACACTTAATTTTATTACAGGAGAACTTGGTGATATTGTCAATAATGGCAATTTGGCAATAAAATATAGCAATGGAAATGGCGACGCCGGCCGTGCCACTTTGGGAGCCGCCTTGGCCCTAAAAGGATGGTTGGAACTGTTTGCCGCCAGCCCTCTGTTCAACAGTGGCTCTGCATATCTCTCGGACCCTGGAAATTTTGTGCATTTTGCTACAGCTGATGCCGGTCGTTGGGCGACTGCGGCAGCTACGAACAAAAAGTTTATAGATATGTACGATGGCACTTATGATTTGTTCCAGGACCTTCCGGATTTATGGAGGGCCGGGAACGAATACAATGAGGAAATTATCTGGGATCGCCAGATTGTAGCCACCGTAGGCGGCATGGGATCGAATTATGAAAGACGTGGAGGTCCTACCTATGTTTTGGGGAATTACCTGACTTGGGGGAATTACAACCCCACCCAAGAACTAGTAGATCAGTTTGCCATGGCCAATGGTAAGGCCATTACGGACCCAACCTCTGGTTACGACCCTCAAAATCCTTATGAAAACAGGGAAAAACGGTTTTATGATTTTATCGTATATGATGGCGCGCCCTACAAATTGGATTGGATGCCCACAGAGGATATTATCTATACCCGTATCGATGAGACCTACGCCAATCCGGACAAGACAAACCAGATCGACCTTGCCGGTAAGACCGATGTTGGGGATTCTGGCTATTACCAAAAGAAACGTTTGAATCCCGATGCGGCCCCAGGAAATGATGCCAGTGGACAAAACGATGTTTTCTATAGGTATGCGGAAGTTTTATTGAACTACGCGGAGGCACAGAATGAAGCCATAGGACCAGACCAATCGGTGTACGATGCCATCAACAGGATCAGGGAACGTTCCGATCTTCCCAATCTTTCGTCAGGACTGAGCAAAGAAGATATGAGAAAAGCCATCCATAATGAACGCAGGATAGAACTTTCTTTTGAGAATAAAAGATATTATGACAACAAAAGGTGGATGCAGCAGGAGGAGACCATGGGAGTTCCAAGGCACAATATGGTGATCAGGAATACAAACCCCGCGGATAACTCTGGGACTTGGGTTTATAGTGTTGAGGAAGAGGTGAAATATACGGTCAAGTTTTATGCCAAGCAATATATGAGCCCAATTCCGCAAGATGTTATAGATCAAAATCCAAATATTGTTCAAAATCCTGGTTATTAAGGGTTTAACTTTATAAATAAATTCTATTTATTTAGTGAGTCTGTATGAATACTTATTGTTTTAATTAGTTAATGACAAGTCTATCATTATTAAAAATAATAATTTTTGTTCAGACTCACTTTTTTTCTGGTAATTGCTCCTCGGGATAAACCTGCAAAGCGTTTAGAATCCTTTAGCCTGATGAAAACCATCCTATTGTAAACTTTCCTCCAGAAATTGAGATAAGTTTAAGTGATAAGATTCATTACGACTAAACAATCTATTGATTTCTGAATTTTTGGATATACACAAACTCCCTTCATTTAACATAGGAAAATCAAAAAAAAATAGAGGTTGTACAATATTAATCTAACCCACTTTAAATCAAAAACTCTAAAAGATGAAGTTAAAATTATTTTTATATATCTTAGTATTAGGTTTCTTGTCGATTAACTTTTCCTTTTCCCAATCCAAAAAAGAACTACCTAATATTCTTTGGATTGTTGCCGAAGACATAAGCCCCTATCTCGGTTGCTACGGGGACACTAATGCAATTACCCCCAATCTGGACAAACTGGCCACAGAAGGCACCCGCTATCTTAACGCCTTTGCCAATACCGCCGTTTGTGCTCCAGCCAGATCCACCTTAATTACAGGAATGTACGCATCAACCACGGGAACACATAATATGAGAAGCACCTATAACATTCCAACGTATATAAGGAGCTATTCACAGTATTTGATGGACAAGGGCTATTATTGTACAAATAACTCCAAGGAAGATTACAATTCGTCTATGTTGAATCGCACCATTTGGGACGAAAGCTCGGATAAGGCACATTATAATAATAAAAAGAAAGGCCAACCTTTCTTTGCCATCATTAATCTCAATATTACACATGAACACGTAATCCACAATTATGACCCTAAGGACCTTATACATGATCCTTCAAAAATGAAATTACCTCCTTATCATCCCGATAGTCGAGAAATCAGAAATGATTGGGCAAAATTCTACGATAACATCACTATGATGGATAAGCAGGTCGGGGACATTTTAAAAGAGCTGAAAGAAAGTGGTCTTGAGGACAACACTATAATTTTCTTTTATGGGGATCATGGAGGCATATTGCCAAGAAGCAAACGGTTTTTGTACGATACGGGAACTCGTGTGCCACTTATTATAAAATTTCCTAAAAAATACAAAAACCTTGCATCTTCCAAACCAAATGGAACTGACGACCGTTTGGTCAGCTTTATCGACTTTGGCCCTACCGTCATGAGCCTTGCAGGGGTTCCCACTCCGGAGTATATGGATGGCAAACCATTCTTGGGAAAGTACAAAGCAGAAACCCCTGACCATGTATCTTTCTTCCGTGGCAGGATGGATGAACGTATCGATTATATGTTGGGGGTATGTAACAAACGTTACAGGCTGATATACAATTTCTATCCCGATCGCCCCACAGGTCAACATATTTCATATCTATGGAGGGCCGCTTCGACCAGAGCTTGGGAGCAAGCCTATAGAAATGGGGAATGCAATGAAGCACAAAGTCATTTTTGGGAGAAAAAGCCGACAATCGAACTCTACGATATGAAGAAAGACCCATGGGAGGTAAATAATTTGGCAGGAAATGCCCAGTACAAAGAAATCCAGGATGACCTATACGGAAAATTGATAGATTATGCCATCACGACAAAGAACGCATCCTTTATACCGGAATCCGAACTGATGCGGATCGATAAAAAGGGGACTATATATGAATATGCTCAATCCGACGAGTACCCCATAAAGCAAGTGGTCGATGTCGCACTTAAGTCGGCTCAAAAAGACAAGGGCAACTATAATCTATTCCTAAATGGGACAAACGATAGAAATGCTACTATTCGCTATTGGAGCTTAATGGGATTGGTCCGTATAGCCAAGCCGAAATGGGAAGCCCAGGAACGGATCAAGGAACTATTGAACGATGCTTGTCCGGACGTGGCTATATTGGCCGCCAAAACGTTGTACCAACTTGGCCAAACGGATATCGCATCCAGGACGATATCCAAATACCTGAACGAAAATGACCTTGGGATTAAATTAATAGCCATAAATGCTATAGACCAGATAGGTGATGGGGCATTTCTACATTTCGAGAATCAATTGGATGCCATTTACAAAACAAATACCGTGACAAGGGAAAGTAATACCATCTATGTCCATGACATCATTGCGGATGGAAAAAAACGAGTGAACGGGGACTAAGCACTTTTTCTGTTACAATAGCATAGTTTTCTCACACAGTTAGATTTATATTTTATAAAATCCGTTAACAACTACGTAAATCAAAGTCTAATCGGGTATGATTTAAACTCTTTTAATAATGAAAAATTACATGTACCAAAAATCACATCCCATATTGTTTTTAGGGACTTTGCTCGCCTTATCGTGTAACCAGCAGCCAAAAGCTATTGACATGTCTGTTCCCGTGCACATTTCAAGGCCAAGCGTGGCCGATGCCAAGCCCATTTACACCCCGCAGACCCCGGAGGAAACCATAAAATCCATATCCGTGCCAGAGGGATACAAATTGGAACTGGTTGCCAGCGAACCCATGATAGAAGAGCCCGTGGCTATTTCCTGGGACCCCAACGGACGACTATTTGTGGCCGAGATGCGAACCTATATGCAGGATGTCAACGGATCTGGCACAGATGACCCGGTAAGTAGGGTTTCTATGCTGGAGGATACGGACGGGGACGGTAAAATGGACAAGAGTACGGTCTTTATAGATAATCTTTTACTTCCACGTGTGATTCTGGCCTTGGACGACAGGCTCTTGGTGGGCGAAACATATACCAATAACCTTTGGAGCTACAGGGACACCAATGGGGACGGCAAAGCCGATGAGAAAAAGCTTGTTTACCAAAATCCCAAAAAGGATACAAGAAACCTCGAACATCAGCGAAGCGGACTGGTATGGAACTTGGATAACTGGATCTATATAGCCAGGGCCCCTTTGAGGTTTAAATTTAAGGACAACAAAATGGTTGTGGACAGTTTATACGATGCTCCTTTCAGCCAATGGGGAATCGGCAAGGACGACTATGGCCGTCTTTTCTTCTCCACTGCAGGACGGGAAGTACCTGCCAATGGATTCCAAATGAATCCCAAGTACGGCAACCTAGATCTTGAAGGTCAGTTCGAAGCAGGATTTGAAGTCACTTGGCCGGCGGTGGCCACTCCGGATGTACAAGGAGGACTTATACGTCTGAGAGAAAATGAGACCCTAAATCATTTTACAGCTCCCTGTGGACAAACCATTTACCGAGGAGATCGTTTACCTAAGGACATGCAGGGCGATCTTTTTATCTGTGAGCCAGTGGGGCGGTTGATCCGTAGGGCCAAGGTATCAGATGAAGACGGCAAGATAGTGCTGAAAAACGCCTATGACAAGCAGGAGTTTATCACCTCGAACGATATGAACTTCCGTCCCGTAAACACCGATACGGGCCCGGACGGATGTCTCTATATTGTGGATATGTACCGGGGGATTATCCAAGAGAGCAATTGGACCAAGGAAGGCAGCTTTCTACGTCCCGTAATCGTAGAGCATGGGTTGGACAAGAATATCGGCCGCGGCAGAATATACCGTCTTGTTCATAGGGACTACAAGCCCGGACCACGGCCACATATGCTGGATGAAACCAGCGATCAATTGGTAAAATACCTTTCCCATCCCAATGGCTGGTGGAGGGACAATGCCCAAAAATTGATTATTCTCCGTGGGGACAAATCGGTGGTTCCACAATTGGAGGATCTGGCTATGGGAAGAAAGTCATTTGCGGACAAACTTCTTTTTTGGAAAGATGGACCTTCGCCCCTGACACGTATCCATGCACTATGGACCTTGGAAGGCCTCCGTGCTTTAGACAAGACTGTTCTATTGAGGGCCTATGACGATAAGGATCCACAAGTAAGGAAAGTGGCCGTGGAACTGGGAGAACCGTATCTCAAAAAGAACGATAACGAGGTATTGGCGAAAGTGAAAGCAATTGCAAACGATCCCAGTATCGACGTTCGGGAACAAGTAATCCTGTCACTTCAATATGCCCAACCTCAGGATGCGGCAGGCATTATCCAGGGAATTGCGGAGAATGGCAACAATGAGGTGCTTACCACATTTGCCTCAAGAAAATTATTGGCAAATAACAATGATCAGTGGAAGGGTTTGAAAGCCAAGATTATTGATAGGCACCCCTCAGAAAAAAAACTGATTTTGCAAGGCGCGGAATACTTTAGCCAATTGTGTGCCACTTGCCATGGTAAGAATGGCACAGGGGTACCTACAGGGAAGGAGGGATTCTTGGCACCTCCACTTGCGGCATCGGCCCAGGTGAACGGTGATGAAAAGATTTTGATCAATATATTGCTTCATGGCCTTTCCGGTCCAATAAAAGGCAAAGAATATCCTGATGTGATGCCTTCCCTAAATGGGCAGACCAATGAGTATATTGCATCCGTTCTTAGCTATATACGTACAGACTTGGGTAATAATGCGCCTGTAGTGCAGTCTGCTACGGTGCAGAAAGTTCGGGAAGAGACTAAAGAGAGACAAAAATACTGGACCTTAAAGGAACTCGGGGTTTCTAAATAACAGATTAAAAACATTTTAATCACTTAAGAAGTTTCAATTATTTAAAATACGGAGAAACTACGGAGAAAATATGCTTTTGTAAACGCAAAAAACCTTGATAACAGGGGCCTACTGCAACTTATGGCTACAGCGACCTTTTCCGCTCCTATCTCTCGATGGTGCTCTGCGGTGGGGAATGTGCCGAGGACATCACCGAGTACCCAACCAGTGAACTGTCATCTTTAAAGAGCTTCAGACCGCCTTCTGCCGATACCCTCTTGCGCATGCAAAAGGAACTGGCCACGGAAAAAGAGGTGTTCGTTTCCGATTCGGGGGTGTTGCACGAGTTCAACACCAACAAGAAGATGAACTAGCTCATGCTGGACCTGCTGTTGAAGACCGGGCAATTGTCGCCAAAGCACGATGGTTACATCCTTGATTACGACAACCAGTTCATCCCCACCGGAAAATACGACTCGAAACGTAGCTACAAAAAAGAAGATGGCTACTTTCCCGGTATTGCGTCCATAGGAAACCTCCCCGTGTACATTGAGGGGAGAAATGGCAACAGCAATGTAAAATACAAACAGGACGAGACCCTTCAAAAAACGTTTGATGTTTTGGAAGGGGG
>JBDNGW010000099.1:0-3965 GCA_041689735.1 Leeuwenhoekiella sp.
GAACGCTCCGGATATAAGATAACAGCTACCTGAAAACGATATCATTGTAATACATTTACCGCTTAGCCGTTTTTAATGGAATATAAGATTGTGATTGCCTTATTATGGGGCTCTTATTTATTTGGCCAAGTAGAAGAACAAAAACCCTATAGTTTAGATGCAAACTTCTTTTACGGCACCATTCTAGAGCATAATCTAGAGATTGCAGATCTTATCACCGCCCACCCCACGGGGTTTATTTTTAGCTATAATCGCAAAACATACGGTTTCAAGGATTGGGAAGGTCGTTATAATTATCCAGATTATGGCGCTTCTTTTGTCTTTCAAGATCTAAAAAATGAGGCTTTAGGACAGAATTATGGGCTTTATGACCATTTTAATTTCTACTTGCTAAACCGGCGTGTTATGGTCCGTATTGGTCAAGGCGCCGCTTTTGCCAGCAATCCATTTGATCTGGAAAACAATTACAAGAACACCGCCTACGGAAGCAAAATACTCAGTTCTACCTTTATAATGCTTAATTATAGGAAATCCAATATTCTGGGTAAAGTAGGCCTTCAAGCGGGACTATCGCTAGTACATTACTCTAATGCCAATATCAAAGCGCCAAATGCGAGCACCAATACTGTTGCCTTTAATGTGGGGCTCAATTACGAGCTGGCAGAAAATGAACTTCCCGCTTATATTCCGCAGAAAAAAACAAGTTTTGAGGAGCCGGTACGTTTTAATCTCGTTATACGCAGTGGCGCTAATGAAAGTGATTATGTGGGGCTGGGGCAAGAGCCGTTTCTTGTGGTCTCTTCGTTTATGGATAAGCGCATCAATCACAAAAGTACCTTGCAGGCAGGTGTTGATTTTTTCTTTTCTAAATTTTTAAAAATGGAGATTGCCTATAAGGCTATTTCCTTTCCAGAATTTGACGTGCGCGGTGATGAAGACTGGAAACGCATAGGTCTGTTTGCCGGCCATGAACTGCGGTTCAATAAAGTCGCCTTTGTGACCCAAGTGGGATATTACGTGTATTATCCATATGCATTTGAAGATAGAATTTATTTTAGGGCTGGCCTTAAACGCTACCTTACCGAAAGGATATTTTTGTCTGCCACTCTAAAATCGCATTACGCAAAAGCGGAAGCGGTGGAATTTGGCCTGGGAATACGCTTGTAAAAAGGCAATTTTAGTGGTTTTTTGGCAGTTTAATTTTAATGTTTAAACAATAAAAGATAATATTCTTTAAGTATCAGGTAATATTATAATTTTCATAGATGAAATAAAAACCTGAAATTATAATCTTCATATGCCCAAAAAGAAACTCAATCAGCTGGAAGCTACCGCAATTTGTGGTAACGATATAAGTTCTTCCTGTTTATATGTCTCTGCCCTTGCCATTGTTTATGCCGGCCAGTACGCGTGGATCTCGTTGCTTATGGTGGCTGGTGTACTTTATCTCTTTCGTAGTATTTATGGGGAAGTTGTGGGTGCGCTCCCTCTCAACGGTGGTGCGTATAATGCACTTTTAAATACCTCCAAAAAGTCGGTTGCATCTTTAGCGGCTTCGCTTACGGTCATTTCGTATATGGCAACTGCGGTAATTTCGGCCAGTGAGGGCGTAAAATATGCGCACAGTATCTGGGAGGTTATCCCGGTGTTGCCCACAACTATAGGATTGCTACTTATTTTTATGGGTCTGGTGATCCTTGGGATCGGAGAGTCTTCAAAAGTGGCGGTTTTTATATTTCTCTTTCATTTGACCTCGCTCACTTTATTGGTTGGATTTTGTGGTTATTACATCTTTCAGATCGGTTTTGATATACTTTTGGCCAATTTTAAACTTCCCGTTGAAGGTGGGATCGTGCAGGCATTGTTCTTTGGTTTTTCGGCCGCTATGCTTGGTATAAGTGGTTTTGAAAGTTCGGCCAATTTTGTTGAAGAGCAGAAAAAAGGGGTTTTTCCCAAAACCCTTCGCAACATGTGGATCGTGGTTAGTATTTTCAATCCATTGTTGGCTTTTCTGGCGCTGGTAATTCTTCCGGTGGCCACCGTAAACAATAACCAAGATGCGCTTCTAAGCCTTATGGGAGAACTTTCGGGTGGTAACTGGCTTTCCCTTTTAGTAGGTGTAGATGCCGCGCTCGTGCTCAGCGGTGCGGTGCTTACCTCTTACGTGGGCGTGGGCGGACTTATGGAACGTATGGCGCTGGACGGGATCCTGCCCAGTTTCCTTTTAAAGAAAAACAAAAACAACAGTCCATATTGGGTATTTATCCTGTTTTTCGGCCTGTGTACTTCCATTTTGTTTATCACGCACGGAGAGTTGGCTAAACTTGCCGGTGTATATACCATTGCTTTTTTATCGGTCATGATTCTTTTTGGAGTAGGCAATATTCTGCTGAAGACAGAGCGCAGGCCATTGGTGCGCCCAGAACGTGCCGGCTGGTGGTCGCTGTTCATAGCCATTACTGCGGTGGGATTTGCCATAGTGGGTAATTTGGTCCTCAACCCAGCGTATTTTATTATCTTTTTAGAATATATGGCACCTACCTTATTTGTGGTTTATTTTATGCTTTTCCGTATACAGATCTTGCGCGCCACATTGGGTTCCCTAAGCTACTTTTTTAGGGGCGAGAATGAATTTTTTAACCGGTGGTCGCGGAAATTAAAAGGAAAACTTGCCGAGATAAACAGTCTGCAAATCGTGTTCTTTACCCATCTTGATAATGTGGAAATTTTAAACCGCGTGATGCTTTATATAGAAAAAAACGAACCCACGCACCGCGTAAAAATTGTCTCTGTGCAGAGCAAAGGTTACGATGACGCCGCAACGCGCAGGGATCTGGAAGTGCTGAACAGAGCCTACCCGGATATTGATATTGAATACATTGTAGAAGAAGGTGTTTTTAATGCAGACAAGGTCAAGGAACTTTCTATCCGCTGGGGTATTCCCGTAAATTACATGTTTGTGGGTACGCCAAGTAAACACGCAAAATTCACCATAGAAGATCTGGGGGAAGTACGCCTCATTATATAAAGTGATTTTTTACAAAACATTTTTCGATCTCCGAGCTTGGTTAAACTAACTACTTTTTGATTTACATCCCATCGGAATTGTGAACCCTATCTGCCTGTCCGGCACGCCGGCGTGGCGTTGTCTAAAAATGGGCGAATATCCCAATATTCCGAAATTTTTATAGATAGCCAGAACCACAAACTACATAAAATCACTTTGAATTAACCTTGCCTGCCGGAGGAACGTAGGCAGGTTTAAACAAGCTCTTTCAAAATTTTGTACTACCTGCATATTTTTACGTTAATTTGCGCACTCTAGGCAATAAGCCGCAATAACAGCTACAATGGCATTATCTGATTTCCGTTGAATAGGATATTCTATATTTTTTTTCTCATCTGCTGCGTCTCTTGTGATTCAAAGAACGCTGCGCCCTGTTTAAAGACCGCCGGTACACCGGTATATCGCAAGAATTTGATCTGGATGCCTTTGATAAAATACGCATTGAAGGCGATATGCAATTGTTGCTCAGGCAAGGCGACGAGCAGCGTGTTCTATTGCAGAGCGGAAAAAATATAATTGATGAAGTGCAGCTGGAGGTTCGTGATAGCTTACTTACGGCCCGCTACGACGACGGGTGTAATCTTGCACGTGACTACGGTATTACAAAACTTATCGTAACCTTGCCGCGGCTTAACAAAGTGCGCAACGCTTCCATTTATGATGTTGTGGGAGAAGATATCTTGAGCTTCCCTAACTTGCATTTAGAAAGTCTTATTCTAGACTCAGATAGTGCCGTTTATTACAACAGTGGCGGTTTTGAGCTAAGGATCTGTTCAGAAATAAAGTGACCGAATTATAGGCAGTTATTTTGTTCATCAACAAGGCGAAAAACGCAGACATAGCCGTAGCTATGGCGAGTATTTTCAACGCAGTTGCTGGGCAAAAGAACCCATAGAAA
>JBDNGW010000100.1:0-5279 GCA_041689735.1 Leeuwenhoekiella sp.
TATATACGCAGTTACCTAAGGAATTTTTTTATTTTCAGGTCTATTGTTCCATATTGTCAAGAATTGTCCGGTGGACATTTTGCGGGCAGATTCCTTTGCTTTTAGTGCAAGTTCTCCTTCGTAAAGTTCGTTGATTGTTTCAAACCAGAGCTGCAACCACTTTCCAAAATGTTTAGGCTCAATAGTATGGTTTAAATTTGCATCTACATTCACATGTTTGGTCGATGGACTTCCTTTAAACTTCGCGATCCCAAATAAATTAGTTTCCCAAAAATCAGTAAGTTTACTTAGATGTTCTGGCCATTTTTCTTCTGCTATATGACTGTTAAATATGGGGCCCAATAATTCATCTTTTCTAATTTTAGCATAAAATTGATTTACAAGTCGGCTTACATCGTTTCTATTCTCTATGGTATTCATGATGTCATTGTTAAGAGTTTTTAATCACTTGCTCTACACGTGCAGCATTATCAAGTTTTGAAAGCGTTAAGCGAACAATACTATCTTCCCGTGCTTTTAAATCGTGGGGAATATTGCCTTCCAAGGTAATAATCGCTCCTTTCTTTAGCAGATTGATTTCACCCTGAACTCCAAAATCTATTTCTCCTTCTAAAATATGAACGATTATGGGAAATGGAGCTTTATGCTCCTTCATAATTTGCCCGCTTTTCAATAGAATTCTAATCTCTTTGGAAAAGGAAGATTCTAAAATTACTTTCGTGACAATTCTATCGTCGTTATAATCTACATGTTCATTAAATGATTCCATTTTCATATCTGTTTGTTTGTTTTTTCCGGGTAGAGGCGCAATGCATTGCGTCGCTGTAATAATTGTAAAGTGCGGTTATTATCCGTTTTGGAAAGATAGCAAGAATGTAGGTTGTTTTGTTTTTTAGTCATACCTATTTTAACCCACAGATTTAATCAATGCTAATTTGAAAAGTACACCCTATCTACAAATCCATTTCTAGGCAGATGCGTTGTATCGTAAAGACGCAATGCATTCCGTCTCTAATCATGTTTGACCCTTCCCAAAAAAGACGCAATGCATTGCGTCCCTACCGCCGTCGTAGCCACCACCGCCACGACCATCACCAACGCCAACGCCATCAGCAACCAAATTAAATTCGTTTTCGCCAATAATAATGATACCACGAAAATGATTAGTCATTACCAAATATTCAACTATTAACAAATTCATATCCGGTCGAATTTCAAATGTTTTCAACCATTCTATTTTTACAATTTTGCCGATTTCCGATAAGTGCATACTACCGTCATGTATTATGCTAAATTAATGCAATCTGTTTTTTGTGTTTATTGTTACAAAATACGAGGCATGCACACTGTAATTCCATGTTTGTAAACGGGCGGATGATATGCGATATTTATTTCTGTATTTATCCATTTTAATTTGCCGGTAGAGACGCAAGGCATTGCGGTCTCTAAGCGTTTTCATGGCTCTTTATTTTAGATTTTTGCCAAGGAAATTTTCCTTCTAATTCCACTTGAAGCGAAAGACTTAAAAATGTTCTAATCAGAACAATTAAACCTAAAATTGAAACAGATTCTAAGGAAGGTTCGGTAACAACTGTTGCGATTATATCGGCTGCGATTAATATTTCTAATCCAAGAAGAATAGATTTCCCTACAGCTTGTCGTAGTTCTAAATAACTAATAGGGTTTTTACTTCTTACTCGAAAGATAAATCTAACAATTACGAATAGGGTACCAAGGAAAATTGTCAAGACTCCAATCGCTTCTATTATTGAAGCGATATAGTGGATATATATTTTAATGTTTTCCATGATTATTTGTGGATTTTGTTAAGTTACAAACAGCGTATAAATAGGCATATGAACACAGTATACTCCTTTTTTATACAGCCAACTAATCTAACAATTATTATCCTTTTAAAAGTTCTAGCAGTTATCAAGTTCTAAATACACTCTTTTGGCCTCAAATAGCCGAGTAGAACTTTAAGAGAAAATGATTTTCTTAAATACTTATTTGTTGACTCTTTCAAATACTATTCTTACCAATACATAAGTGTCCGCACTCAACTTAAGTTCTAGATTACCGCGCTTTTAAATTGAAGCCCTTATTTTCGACTGGTCTGCTTGTGGTAAGACGGTGGGCACCAAATCAGTTAAATTAACTTTCAGTATACGAAAATTGATAACATTCAAATCCTTCAAAGAAAAAGAACTTGTTCCGTTTATTAATTGATATTTATAGGATTTGCTTCTGTTTCCCAATACTCCACCGAGGTCTTATTGCGCTTGATTTAAATTTTTCAGTTTTTTGGATTAACGATTTCCTATGCTGAATGCACTGTCCTTATTTAACAATCTATAAAAGAAATACCGATCCCTACAGTGGTCTGTTTGTGGTTGTAATCTATTAAAGTTTCCCCATAACCGTTAAAAATTTGCAGCTGCGCCCTAAGATTTGCTTTTAGCGGGTAGAGATAATTGAATTGTAAACTACCATGATTGTCATTAAATGATAATGAATTGGTCGCAAGAACATAAAAACTTTGTTTGTTCAGTTTATATATTACGATAGCTTCTGCGCGGCCTATAAAATCAGTAATCATAGGGTTTTCATCGATTTCATCTTTCAGTCTTATCCAAGGTTTTAGGTTGATCTGTAGATTATTTCTTTGCATGGCAATATTGAACATAACCCTGTTCCAACTCCTGGACCTTGGCAAGTCCCTACCGTTGGATTGATGATCAAAACCTACACTTGCCATGCGGAAATCAAATCCCATAAGTTTAAATTTTAAGGGGAAATTTAATATAACCTCGGGTTCGTAATTCAGTTCACGGAAAGGCCTTGAAAGTTCTGTGTTGTATATCTGCCAATGAGCAACCTGTGTATAGCCGACCCACAAATCGCCATAGCCGAACAAAAACGATTCCAAAACCTTAGTTTTGAAGCTCAACTGAAATCGGGCTTCATAATTATTGTACGGTTTGTACTCTGGCACGCTATAGTCGGGGTTTTCGCTATAAGGTTGCGTATTGGGATTATTGGACCATCTGCCAGCAGTGACGTAAAACGGTTTGTAGGACAATAAACGAAAGGTTCCTTTTTTATCCTCTTTATTTAATTCCCAACGTTGAGACAAGGATTTGGAATAAACCTTGTCCTGACCGTTCAGTAGATTCTGGGAATTTACCGCCGCCGCCAATAAGAAGGCAAATAGAAATAAGATCGCTAATTTCATTGTTCAATTAGTACTTGCTTAGTTGGTTACTTAAACTCTTGTTGCGTCCGTATGGGACAGAAACTTTTGGTAATGGATATTTTAGATCTATTGGCCTCCAAATACGGCTTTACCATGTTGTTGAACCACATATTCTTTCCAACTTACCACTATAAACTCATCATTGGCCCAATTTCCCTGGTTCGTTTTGGGTAGTACAACACCCTTTTCCCTGTTCGGCAAAAAAAGCTCCGCCTTCTTCCTGTCCTTATCAAACAGGATATAGGCCGGACTTCCTGTGGTTATTGCCCCATCTTTTAAAGGGTTCAGCTTAATGTTCAGTGCAGTCAGTTCTAAACAGGTCTGTTTTAACTCGGAAAATGATTGTCCGTTTTTAAACAAACATTCCGCCATTCATTTGTCACATTCCACCTTTGTTAAAGGCATTGTAGAAGTATATTCAATAGTGTTCACGTCCTTGAATTTTGTCCCGTTTTCATTGAGTTCTCCATAGCCTTCAATAAGTTGGTTGTCCTTGACCAAAAATGCCATTTCCCTTGAGCTTTCTGTTCCTTCTGAATTAAAGGTGTACGTACCAATAAGCTTATCACCATTTAGAGTGCCGACGAATTTTCCCTGATTAGCGTCTTTTTCGGAATAGGCGATGTTCAGATCTCCCGATACTTCTCCACTTACTTCGGTAATCTCCATTTTAATGGTATTGCCATTGCTGTTATACGCATAGCAACCAGTTTCTAAAGTTGGTTTTTCAGAGGATCCCTTTACTGGATTTTCTTGTTTTGTTACCGATTGGTTTCTGTTTTTGGATTGTTTTTACAGGCTACAGCGGTGAATAATGCGAGCGATAATAAAGCTAATTTTTTCATGGTTTTGTTTTTACGTTAATCTAATTTTTTGAATATTAATAATTCCTCTGATGGATTGAAAAGCGAAAGACGGTTGTTTTCTATTTTATAATCAGTCGCACTACGCAATGCCTTTAAAAATGTATTTTCCTTGTTGTATGGGTCGCACATCATCCTGGTAGTTGCAATGTCCATAAATCGCAACAATCCTTTTTCATAAAACAGTTTGCCGCTCATTCTGTTGCAACCTGTAAAACCTGTGAATGTATTTGTTGTGGTATTTATTTCCATTGACGGTAAATCGCTGTCGAAATTTGCATTGTCCATATTTTTTCCATTCCGTTTTTCCAGCACCCAAATATCGTGTAAACGGTAATCGGTTATATAGGCACCGCAACCTTCTAAACTGTGCAGTGATGACTCTATGTTTTTTTTGTATTCCACAGAAACGGTATAGGGCGACAACTTGCCAGACATTGAATTGGCACATTCAGATTGAGTAATCTGGATGTTGAGTTGGTCGGATTCTGTTTGGATTTTATACATTTTCACATGCTTGTCCATAGCTTGTAAAGGCTCTGCATACGGTGTGATAATAGAATCAGTTATTGTTTTCAGCAGAATTTGTTCTTCAGATAGTTCCAAGCTCCAAAAAGGTTCTGTTCCTGAGGCTTTAAAATAAACATCGATTGTATTATTGATTTGATTTTCGGGTACAGTTGCCTGTTTTTCTTCTGCTGAATCACTGATTGTTTTGGTATCGCTTTCCTCGGATTGCCCCTTTTTTTTATAAGTACAAGACAGGCTCAAGAGCAAAAAACATAAAGCGCCCATTTTTATGGTTTTTTTCATTGATTTTCAGCTTTCTTAAAACGCATCATGGGCACATCATCTATCATCAGGTTTAATTTTCCGTTTTGGTCAAAATCATATCCGTTTACTTTTTTCATCATATTCAAGAACACTTTTTCCCCGTCTCCACAAAACATCATTGTTGCTGGTCCAGGTTCGCCAAAGGAAATAAAATTTTCAGTCAAAACATAATCAGCAGAATAGCCATTGCAGCTATTATTCCCGGAGACCTTTTTAGTTGTTTTATCGAAAGTGATTTTAGGTTTTTTGTCAGGATATAATCCGTTAAAAGCAATACGCGAACCAGAAATGTATTCCAGTTGGATACTTCGGTTCGATTTGTGCCA
>JBDNGW010000101.1:0-2728 GCA_041689735.1 Leeuwenhoekiella sp.
AAGATTGTAGCGGAAAGCCCGACCCGCAGGGAAACGCCCAAAATCCCCCGAAAACATTCTATATACAGGATATTGTTTAATAAATGCATTCAAATAAATTACGGCCGTGGATCCAAAATACGATCAATGCGCTCATTGAGATCCTTTAGGTGCATTCGGCTCATGGAATCGCCAGTCCGATTTGCCGCCCTAGCGGTAAGGTTCTGCAAAGTAGTCAGCTCATTACGAACCACGGCGCGTATATCAGACTGGCTCACATCAACATCAGTTGCGTTTGATCCCTTCTGTTCTTCGGTCATTAGATATTCCAGACGATCTATATATGCACGCTGCAGATTTCTGCGGTAGGTATCTATTTTCTTTCCGCTGTTCAGTTCGCTAAAAATGCCGCCGCGCAGGTCATCCATCATTTCTGGCAGGCCATATGCCTCTTTGCCATTCATTGTCTCGTTTTCAATCATCCGCGCCATTCGGCCGAAATCGAGTACGTTGTTCAACGTTCTCACCTGTGTGCTTCGGATGCGTTCTAAATTTCCGTCATGCTCAATTTTGTTGAGAATATTTTCATCTATCATCCACGTTGGTGTGGTAAAAAGTTCTTCTTGTAAAAATTCTAGACTTTCCTTTTGACGTTTTTTAAGTACTGGTGAATACACCGCACCGGGCTGATCATAGGTTTTGTTATACTCATAAACGCCGCCCACATTGTTGGAAACATGTCCCATATACCGGTTGTACTGGCTTAAAATCTGCCCATATAAGGTAGTGAGATCATCGTAATTTTTACCATCTTCCTGCGTCCATTCAATTAAATTTGGAACGATACGCTTTAAATTGGCAATCCCGTAAAGACTTGCTTTTACCGCATCATCTCCTAGATCTTCGGTCTGCGAACTTGGATCTACAATATCCCGTTGCTGGGCTCCAAAACGGTACATAGGATCACCGGCATGTTCTAAAATCCAAGCGTCAAGTGTCTTTTTTTCACCTTCGGCGGAAGTGTCTAAAATCGGTTTATAACCCCATTTAATGGCATATTTATCATAAATTCCAATATTCGGCATTAAAGCGACTCCGTCATCCCCGGGCTGGGCGATATAATTGAAACGTGCGTAATCCATAATGGAAGGTGCCGTCCCGTATTTTTCCGTGAATTCCGCAGAGCGCAAAGAATCTACTGGATAGGCCACGCTGCTGCCCATATTATGCGGCAAACCCAAGGTGTGACCGACTTCGTGTGAAGACACAAACCGTATCAACCGGCCCATAATCTCATCTTTAAAAGCCACTCCCCGCGCCTCTTCATTGATTGCGGCAGTCTGTACAAAGTACCAGTTGCGCAATAAAGTCATCACATTATGGTACCAGTTTATGTCGGATTCCAGAATCTCACCACTACGCGGATCGCTTACGTGCGGCCCGTTTGCATTGGGAATGGGCGATGCGAGATAGCGTACGGTAGAAAAACGCGCATCTTCGGGCGACCATTCTGGATCTTCTTCCACTGTAGGTGCTTCTTTTGCGATGATCGCATTTTTAAAACCTGCCGCTTCAAAAGCGACCTGCCAGTCTTCTATACCTTCTTTAATAAAAGGCCTCCATTTTTTTGGCGTGGCGCGGTCTATATAATACACGATCTGCTTTTTTGGGGCTACAAGTTCGCCGGCCTTGTATTTCGCCATATCTTCATCTTTCACTTCCAACCTCCAGCGATCGAGATATTTTATGGTTTTACTTTCCTGTGCTTCAAGTCCGTAATCCACTTGGCCACGGGCAAACCATCCTACGCGCTGGTCATAATAACGACGGCGCATGGGTTCCTTAGGCAACAAAACCATAGAGTTGCTCATTTCTACCGAAATGGAACCCACGCTCTCATTACTGGGCGGTTCTTTTGCCTTGTATGTTTTTACATGCCGCGATTCAATATTTATGGGATAACTTTTTAGGCTTTCTATATAACTGCGGTCGCTGTCCACGCCAGATATTTTGTAACGCTCGCGGTAATAGCCGGGAATTCCCAGCGGTTGCACATCATCTTCATATAATTTGTTTACCTGAATCACCGTACTGCTGGAATCCTTACCAATAGCTTTTATGTCAAAAGCAAACAAGACCGGATCAAAATTGGAGTTCTTTACCGCCTCGTGAATGGGTAGCGAATCTGCTGCAAAAGTTTCATAGGAAACGACCCGCAGAAGTACTTTTTTGGGTCTTTTTTCCCAGCGCAATACTTGGGTATTGGTCTTGCCACCGCCAAAACCTATTTCTGCCGCGGTCTTGGCAATACGCGTGACCATAAGCATGTCCCGATTAAAAAGACTGTCGGGAATTTCATAAAAATAATCTTCGTTTACGGTATGTACAGCAAAAAGACCGGAGTCTGTGACTGCTTCTTTGGTGATAACTTTATCATAGGGTTTGATGGCATCTTTTGTATCCTTTTTCTCTTCTGTTGCGGCTGAAGAATCCCCTGATTTGGATTTCTTTAAGCTCGAACAGGAAATAATTAAAAGTAATGAAGTTGCCAGAATAGGCAAATAGTATTTTTTCGTTCGCATATGTTAATTTGTATTAAATCGGAATTTAGCCCAATCGACCTAAGGATCTGTTCAGAAATAAAGTGACCGAATTATAGGCAGTTATTTTGTTCATCAACAAGGCGAAAAACGCAGACATAGCCGTAGCTATGGCGAGTATTTTCAACGCAGTTGCTGGGCAAAAGAAC
>JBDNGW010000102.1:0-2461 GCA_041689735.1 Leeuwenhoekiella sp.
AATTCTCAAAAATGGATCCTTGTGCTCGTCGCTGGTGATCACGCACAGATCTATAATTCAACCGATCTTAAAAAATGGGAATATCTAAGCGATTTTGGTCAAAAAATCGGGGCGCACGGTGGCGTTTGGGAATGTCCTGATCTTTTTCCACTTAAAACCGATAAGGGCGAAGAAAAATGGGTCCTGCTCATTAGCATCAATCCCGGAGCTCCAAATGGTGGTTCGGGAACACAGTATTTCGTAGGTGAATTTGACGGAAAAAGATTCAGTACAGATCAAAAGGGTGAAAAATGGCTGGACTGGGGCCGAGACAATTATGCTGGGATCACCTTCAACAACCTGCCGGAAGACCGACGCATCTTTATAGGATGGATGAGCAATTGGAACTATGGGGAACAGACCCCCACCAAAACCTGGCGCAGCGCGATGACGCTTCCGCGGAAATTGGAACTGCACAAGGACAAGGGTTATTTTCTAAGCAATTATCCCATGAAGGAAATTACTCAAACCCTGGATTATACCGATCCAAAAACCGAAGACCCAGCGCGAATTGAAAACGAATGGCTCCAACAGTCAAACATAAAATTTGATCTGTCCAAACCACTTGAAGATCTACGCATCCTTTTTTCAAACACGGCAAAGGATTCTTTATTTGTGGGCTATTCCGAAGATAAAGATCAGTTTTATATAGATCGTGAAAAGTCAGGGAAAACCGATTTTTCAGATAAATTTGCAAACCCCATTATGACGGCGCCGGCACAGTTTGACGATAGCGGCACCACATCCATCTCCATTTTTATGGATCGATCCTCCATAGAATTTTTTGTAGATGGTGGTGCGACGGCAATGACCGCTCAGGTTTTTCCCAATGCGCCCTACACCATTATGAATATTGAGATTAAGGAAACCATAAAAAACCTTAAACTTGCACCTATACCCAGTATTTGGAAAACCAATAATCCAACCAATAACCCAACTAATTAAAGCAACCAATAAATGAAAGCAGTACAAAAATGGTCTGTCGCGGTGGCGCTATCGGGATTTTTATTCGGTTTTGACACCGTTGTAATCTCCGGCGCAAACCTTCCCATTAAAGAATTATGGAACCTCTCGCCCTGGGAACATGGCACCTTCATTATGAGCATGGCGCTCTGGGGGACCGTTCTGGGTTCGCTGGCCGGAGGGATTCCCTGCGATAAGCTAGGTCGGAAAAAAACATTGATCTGGATAGGCGTACTGTATTTTATTTCCGCAATAGGATCTGCTTTTGCACCAGATCCTTATCTATTTTCCTTTTTCAGGTTTATAGGCGGTGTTGGCGTTGGCGCTTCTTCTGTAGCTGCACCCACTTATATTTCTGAAATTTCTTCTGCCAAAAACAGGGGAAAATTGGTCGCTTTATACCAATTTAACCTCGTTTTGGGTATTTTGATCGCGTTTTTCAGCAATTATGCGCTACAAGGTTTTCAAGGTGACAATGACTGGCGCTGGATGCTGGGCGTAGAAGCAATCCCTGCCCTTATTTACACTATTATGGTCGCTCAAGTGGCCAAAAGTCCAAGGTGGCTGCTCTATAAAAAGAACGCCGAACAACAGGCACTTGAAGTCCTCAATAAAATTTACGATCCCGAAGAAGCCAAACTGAAAATACAGGAAATCAAAGACGACCTGGCCAATACGGCAAACGATGTAAAACTGTTTTCACGGCGGTTTCGCAATCCGCTCATGTTGGCGTTCCTGATTGCGTTTTTCAACCAACTATCCGGTATTAATTTTATTCTATATTACGCTCCAGAGATTCTGGAACGCGCTGGCCTGGGCGAGGGCGATTCGCTTTTGAGTTCTATTTCCATAGGGGTCATCAACTTGATCTTTACTTTTGTAGGTGTAGGCCTAATTGATAAATTGGGCCGCAGGCAGCTTATGTACATTGGTTCTATTGGTTACATTGTAAGCCTGGTGGTCGTTGCCTATTGTTTTTACAGCGGTGCAAGCAGTGCGGTACTTTTAACGTTTATACTTGTTTTTATCGCTTCGCACGCCATAGGACAGGGCGCTGTAATCTGGGTGTTTATTTCGGAAATTTTCCCTAACAAAGTTCGAGCGTATGGCCAGTCTTGGGGTACGGGGACCCATTGGGTCTTTGCGGCTTTGATCACGCTGCTCACACCGGTTTTTCTGGATTCAGATTCGGGGATTTTCAAAGACAATCCCTGGCCCATTTTTGCGTTTTTTGCCTTTATGATGGTTTTACAGCTATGCTTTGTAAAATACCTGATGCCAGAAACCAAGGGGATTTCGCTGGAGGAGCTGGAGAAGACGATTTTGAAGTAATTCCAATAAATGTAAAAGTTGGGATTTCTTGGGACCATAAGGTATATTTAAGTATGCAGATCGAAAAAACAAGTAAAGAAATTCTTATTAGGCTAGCACCGGAAACTGACATCGTCAGACTCCAGCG
>JBDNGW010000103.1:0-1204 GCA_041689735.1 Leeuwenhoekiella sp.
CCTGCCTCTTTGCCTGTTCAAAATCAATCATGATTTCCTGTACAATTTCTGCGGCAGGTTTAATTTCATGAATAAGTCCGCTAATTTGGCCTATTTCTAGTTCGCCGTTTTCCAAATCGCCTTCAAACATACCGTGTTTAGGGCGTGCGCGGCCTAGAAGTTTCAGAAGTTCTTCTTTTGAAGGATTTGTGGCATATAATTGCTGCACTTCAGTAAAGAATTTATTTTTGAGCAAACGTACTGGGGCCAGTTCTTTTAAGGTGAGTTGGGTAGCGCCTTCTTCCGCATCAACGACCATTTTTTTATAGTCGGCATGCGCACTGCTTTCGGGCGTAGCTACAAAGCGACTGCCTATTTGCACGCCATCTGCACCGAGCACCATCGCGGCGAGCATTCCTTTTCCGGTAGCAATACCACCGGCGGCGATAAGGGGAATCTTCAATTTTTCGCGCACCATGGGAATTAAAGTAAACGTAGTATTTTCTTCGCGGCCATTATGTCCACCCGCTTCAAAACCTTCAGCCACCACTGCATCTACGCCAGCTTCTTCACTCTTTAAAGCAAATTTAACGCTGCTTACTACGTGTATGACGACAATCCCTTTCTCCTTGAGAAAAGAAGTCCAAGTTTTGGGATTTCCTGCAGAAGTAAAAACAATCTTCACTCCTTCTTCCACGATTATTTGCATGATTTGATCAATATCGGGATATAACAGTGGCACATTGACGCCGAAAGGTTTGGCAGTTGCCTTTTTACATTTTAAAATATGTTCGCGTAAAATATCTGGATACATAGATCCAGCACCTATAAGGCCTAGACCACCAGCATTACTCACTGCACTGGCTAATCGCCAACCGCTGTTCCAAACCATTCCCGCCTGGATTAATGGGAAATTAATATTAAAAAGTGTAGTGATTTTGCTTGGGTTCATGATTCTTTGAAGTGTTACGCTCTTATTATCCTTGAATCAATTTTTATTTTAAAAAGCGTAAAGTTTGAAATTGATAAATTCCTGGCAAAACTAAATAAATCAACAGGTAAATTCTATCTTTTTTTGTGTTGAAAGGTAGGTTGAACTTAGGATCTGTTCAGAAATAAAGTGACCGAATTATAGGCAGTTATTTTGTTCATCAACAAGGCGAAAAACGCAGACATAGCCGTAGCTATGGCGAGTATTTTCAACGCAGTTGCTGGGCAAAAGAAC
>JBDNGW010000104.1:0-2588 GCA_041689735.1 Leeuwenhoekiella sp.
CCCTTGTCTACTCGCTTACAAGCACCTTTTTAGGGTTTTTCATATTTAAAGCGGTATTTCTTACCTAATCATAAAAGTTATAAGATTGTCCGCTTAGACACCTAAAGTAGATTTTTGTCATCCTGAGCCCTTCGACTTTGCTCAGGATAAACTAAAGTTGAAGGATAGACAAAAAGCATCTCGACTGCGCCTGCCTTTGCCGGTAGGCAGGCTCGATGTGACAGAAAACATATAACATTTCGTGTTTAGGAGTGTTTACGGATGTACAAAAAAGTCAATCAATAATTCTTTAAATGTCAAGTTTGAATCTAATAATTCAGTCTTCCGCTTTTTTTATTCCGAAACATAAACCTTTAAAACGGATTTCCCGTTATCCCGATTATAAACTGTACCTTCGCACGCAATTAAATCTTAATTGCAATGAAAGCTCACGATTCTAAAATACTGGGGGAAGGTCTTACTTACGACGACGTGCTTCTAGTCCCCGCTTTTTCTGAAGTGCTTCCCAGAGAAGTGAATATTCAGTCCAAATTTTCACGCAACATAACCCTTAATATTCCAATTATTTCTGCCGCTATGGATACAGTCACCGAATCCCGTATGGCCATCGCTATTGCGCAGGAAGGTGGTATAGGCGTGCTGCACAAAAACATGAGCATTGAGGCGCAGGCCTTAAAAGTGCGCCGTGTAAAACGTGCCGAAAGTGGTATGATCATAGACCCGGTTACCCTTCCGCTTACCGCGAAAGTAAAAGATGCAAAAAACAGCATGGCGGAGTACGGCATAGGCGGGATTCCCATTGTTGATGACGAAGGTATATTAAAAGGGATCGTAACCAATAGGGATCTTCGTTTTGAGAAAAATGGAGAACGGCCCATTGTTGAGGTGATGACCTGCGAAAATCTTATAACGACCAGTGAGGGAACTTCCCTGAGCCAGGCCGAGGGTATTTTGCAGGAATATAAGATCGAAAAGCTTCCGGTGGTCACTAAAGAGCAAAAACTCGTGGGGCTGATTACTTTTCGTGACATTACCAAAATTACCCAAAAGCCCATAGCTAATAAAGATACCTACGGGCGCTTGCGCGTAGCCGCCGCAGTTGGCGTAACCGATGATGCAGTAGAACGGGTGACTGCGCTGGTCAATGCCGGTGTAGATGCAGTGGTTATTGATACCGCGCACGGCCATACGAAAGGAGTGGTCACCGTTTTACAGAAAGTAAAGAAAAAATTCCCCGATCTTGATGTTGTGGTGGGTAATATAGCCACACCTGAAGCTGCCAAATATCTTGTAGATGCTGGCGCAGATGCGGTAAAAGTGGGTATTGGCCCCGGCTCTATCTGTACGACGCGCATAGTTGCCGGCGTGGGTTTTCCGCAGTTCAGTGCCGTGCTTGAGGTGGCAGCCGCGATCAAAGGTTCTGGCGTTCCGGTCATTGCAGACGGTGGCATACGCTATACCGGCGATATCCCGAAAGCCCTTGCCGCTGGTGCAGACTGTGTGATGCTGGGTTCCCTTTTGGCCGGCACCAAAGAATCCCCTGGTGAGACCATTATTTATGAAGGTCGAAAATATAAGACTTACCGCGGTATGGGTTCTGTGGAAGCTATGAAAACCGGATCAAAAGACCGCTATTTTCAGGATGTTGAAGATGATATTAAAAAACTCGTTCCAGAAGGAATTGTGGGTCGCGTACCGTACAAAGGCGAACTTTATGAAAGCGTTCATCAGTTTATCGGTGGGTTGCGTGCGGGTATGGGTTATTGCGGTGCAAAAGATATCGAGGCATTAAAAGAACATGCGCGTTTTATAAAAATCACTTCAAGCGGAATTCAAGAAAGCCATCCCCATGATGTGACCATTACAAAAGAATCGCCTAATTATAGTAGGTAGTATTCAGTGGGCAGTGTTCAGTCGCAGTTGGCAGTATTCAGTAAGGCAGTTGCAGTGCACAATAATCAGTTACAGTTGGCAGTGTCAGTTTTCAGTCGCAGTGTGCAGTTAGAGTTTGCAATGATCAGTCAGAATATTGAAGGCATGAACTTTTGAGTTTGAATGTTTCAGTAGTCAGTAGTCAGTAATCAGTTGCAGTGCGCAGTTTCAGTTGGCAGTATTCAGTAAGGCGGTTGCAGTGGGAATGATCAGTCGCAGTGTGCAGTTAGAGTTTGCAGTGATCAGTCACAATATTGAAGGCTTTAATTTTTGATTTTAAATATCAGTAAGCTGTGATTCTTTAAATAACTCCATGGCCATTACTCGAAATAAGTAGACGGTAGTCAATAATCAGTAATCAGTTGCAGTGCGTAGTCTCAGTTGGCAGTATTCAGTAAGGCAGTTGCAGTGCGCAGTTGCAATTACAGTATTGAATGTTGCAACTTTTAAGTTGTATGTTTCAGTAAATAATAATGTGTCAATACAACTTTTACTCATTTCCGCTATAGCGGAAAATCTGCTATTTTCTACCAAAAAGCGGTATAAAAAGGTCTTATTCGATTCTATTGAATGAACAAAGCAGATTTCGCCCTGTCCGCTTTTTTTTGGGTCACATAAAAAACTTGGGGATTAAGGATTAACTTTGTTAAAAAAAA
>JBDNGW010000105.1:0-2549 GCA_041689735.1 Leeuwenhoekiella sp.
ACCGCTGCAAATAGTCTTAAATATCATATGGAAACAATCTTAAACTTCTTTATAAATAGAAATACCAATGCTAATGCAGAGTCTTTTAATGCCAAAATAAAACTATTTAGAGCTAACCAAAGAGGTGTTACTGATGCCAAATTCTTCCTCTTTAGATTAGAGAAACTTTTTAGCTAATCCCCAAGAAATACATGTGACCCCTCAAAACGGCAGTAGACTTACCTGTGTTACATTCGGACGATGCCGTACCTGGGGTGAATAGTAATCTCTACGTGTTGGGCTATAATGGAGAAGGAAACCTTTCCAATATTATAGACAGGTCCCTTAGGTTGGGCTATAATAGCAATGGTAAGCTCAAAGGGCTTTTGTCCACAACCCTACGAACCGAACTGAATACTTGTAAAAGCCCAGACCCGGAAATCGATATCCTCTATTTTGACGGCTCACTACTTCCCGGGTTTTCTGGGGCACCTATAGTCGATAATTCAGGTGTTTTAGTAGGTATCGCGGATGGAGGTCTTGAAAATGGGGCACAATCCATAAGTTGGGGCATCGCGGCCTCCAATCTGTCGAATTTGAGTACTTCCGAAGATATTTTCACCAATGGTTTATGCAGCGTTCAAGCAGAAAAAGTAAAATTCTCAAGTGAGAATCTTCAAGATGCGGACGTGGATTATATCGCTTTTGACAGTTTTAAATTTATAAAGATCAAGACCCGGACCATTGAAGAAATGCAGGTATCTTTCCTTCACCTATGATATCTATTTAGATGTCGCCACAGGTGCTACCATTTGTGTACCTGAGGGAATGGAATTGGAAATGGAGAATGGATTGTTAGTGGGAAGGTCTCCCAATAGTGCGCTTACCTATATTGCCTGGCCCTCAAAAGTTTCTGGTTATGCTACGAATCAGAAGCGTTTTCAAAATCTATCCATTCAATTTGAAAATAGTATTATAACGTACTCCCAAATGAATTTACAATATCAACAGGATTTTGACTATAGTTATAGAAAGGCCATAGTCAAACCAAATGGTATAATGGTAAACAGAAAAGCGTTTTATGGATATGGCAATGACGAATTTGGGAATTATGGACCTAAAACCTATCTTTTTGAAACGCATATTGGTGTGCAGAATACGTATTTGGGAATGGCAGTTGTAAATTTAAATAGTACTCAAGCTATGATAAATATGTTAAATACATGTGTATATTCAGGACAATGTATAGATTTATCTGGTTTCCAAGACTGTTCTGTGATTTGTGAGAATTATAAACAATTCTCACAACTTGTATTAGGGGTTCATATGGGCGGTTTTTCCAATATCGCTTATTAAGGAGTTGGTAACTTTGTTTGGACAATTAATTCCATTACGGACTGAACTGAAAAAGAAAATGTAGTCAATCAAGCACAGTTTTATCGGCAATTTCACATAATGGCAAATTACAGTTATCAGATGGACTTCTCTCGTAAACTATCAATGATAACATTTGTTCTATAACTTATATTATGTAAAATAGAATATGACAAATAGTAAAATCAGACATTTCTATTATCCGTCCAGCCACGTGATTTTTAAATATCAAAAGTCGCTTTCAGTAGTTCTCTACCTGAGCCAAACTTATAATATTAAGAAGATCCAAGCCTGAAATTCTATTAAAGCCCGATTAAAAATAAGGAAGCCAATTTATTCATTAATTATTCCTCCTTATCTACATTTCTTCAATCACCTTAATTTCACCGTCATAACTGATACTATTCCGGTACGCGCTACTTAATGCAATATGTGCGTTAAAATTGCTATATAACTTTATGGCTACCTGAAAATGTTCTGATTCGTCATCAGCTTCAAAATTGATATTGATTAGGCCATTATCGATATCCTTTTTGACCTTATAATTTTCAAGTAAACCGTCAAAGGTAATACCACCCCCGCCACCATAATTCTTCACCACCTGAACTTCCCCATAGTAGGGTAAAAAACCCTTAACGCTATCTTTGCTTATCGTAAGTGAATTTCCATTACCTATCAGGCTAACTCGGCTCCCGCCACTGCCCGGCGGCAAAAGATTGCTTAGATCAAAACGGTTACCATAAAAATTTATCTGATTACCATTTAGCGGATTCGCCCAATCTGAAACGATTGTAAATGACCGACTGTCAACTAACTGCTCCAGCTGCTTGAACTGATCCTTTTCAGCAACATCAAGCTTTTTTCCATTTTCAGTTTTTGCAGAAGCGCAACCTACTATTAATGCAATCAGACTTAGCAGCGTAAAAAATTTAAAATAGGTTCTCTTTTTCATAAGAAGTAAATAATCCTCGGGGCAAGCCCACGAGGCATTTTAACGAATAATGCGAATCAAGGGTCAAAAAAAGATAGAAAAACAAGTTAAATTTGTTTAAGTCGTTGATATTCAGTATCTTAATAGTCAATTTTAACGAGATTATTATGGATACAAACAGCAATGACAAGGATTATAAGTTAGTGAAAATATATGATTACGTCTGTGAGAAATTTGAAGAACATCTACAATATGAATGCAGGCG
>JBDNGW010000106.1:0-1287 GCA_041689735.1 Leeuwenhoekiella sp.
GTTCTTTTGCCCAGCAACTGCGTTGAAAATACTCGCCATAGCTACGGCTATGTCTGCGTTTTTCGCCTTGTTGATGAACAAAATAACTGCCTATAATTCGGTCACTTTATTTCTGAACAGATCCTAAGTTCAAATTAAATAGAAAAATTATCTAACCGATAAACATCAAACATGAAAAAAGCAGGATTATTAATAGCCATGGCAATACTGACCATTGGTGCAACGGCGCAGGAATATCACAGCAATCCCGCCAAGGGAATTTATATTTCCAAAAAGAAGAATGCGGAAATTATCACCACCATGGGTGGTGGTGGATCTCATGACTTTCTTAAGTTTTTTGGGGTGGCAGACGGCAAGGTGCTGAGTGAAAATGGAAAGAATACCGTTATTTATACCGAAGATTCCAAAGAACTCGAAAAACTTCTGCCCACGACGGACATCTTGCTTTTAAGCAACAACAAACCATTGGATAAGGAAGTGCAGCAAGCACTGATGACCCGCGTAAATTCGGGGAAAATGAACATGCTTATTTTCCACCCCAGCACTTGGTACAACTGGACGGATTGGCCGGAATACAACAAGGAGCTGGTAGGGGGCGGATCTAAATCCCATGAGGAAATACAGGAATTCGAGGTTACCGTGGTAAAACCAAACCATCCCATTATGAAGGGCGTCCCAAAAACTTTCCGGTTCGTGGATGAACTATATCGATGGGAAAAGGATCCCGATACCAATATAGAGGTTCTCGCCATAAGCAAGAGTTTAAAAACCGGCGACGAATTTCCTTCGGTCTGGATCGTAAAGCATCCTAAGGCAATAATTATCGGTAATACGTTAGGCCATGATGAAAGGGCACACGATAATCCGGCCTACATCAAGATTTTAGAAAATAGTTTGAATTGGGAGAAGAAATAGAAAGGGATTTGACCCCTTCTATTTCTCCGATTTTGACTCTATATCTATTATGGGCTCAATTTACATCTATTTATACCATTTAGTCTTTAAAAACACTGGAAAAAGCATTCTAGTAAAAGTCATATCCGGTAACGGATTTAATCTCTATTGGGTTTAATTCCCCGAGGCTTGCCTCGCGTTTTTGAGGAAAGTTTGAAAACGGATGGTTTTCATCAATCAAAAAAAAATTCCTCTAAATGCCTCGTGGGCTTGCCCCGAGGATTATTTACTAATTTGATTTTCAGCGCTTTCAATCAGTTCCTCTATTTTAATCTCCAAAGACTCCAGATCCTCATGGATCTTCATTGCGATCCTGTCCTTCATCCATTGCCA
>JBDNGW010000107.1:0-4099 GCA_041689735.1 Leeuwenhoekiella sp.
AACGCAGACATAGCCGTAGCTATGGCGAGTATTTTCAACGCAGTTGCTGGGCAAAAGAACCCATAGAAATGGGCAGGTTATTTCTAAACAGATCCAAAGGGGATAATGACGAGCCTTCGAATAAAGTTTATAATAATGAATTTTAGTAAAAATTCATATTTTTCTAATTTAAAAAGTATTGGAAAAAGGGTGATAATGTAAAATATTTTATGGATAAATCTAAAATAGCAATAATAACGACCGTTGCAAGTAAAGAGCTTTATATCAAAACCTCAAGGCTTTTTCCCAAAGGTCTAAGGCGATTTATTATTGATGGAAGTACAGGCATGCATGGTTTAAACAGTATTTTCTTTATGTTTAAAAAACTAGAGAAAATTGATTTGAAATGGCTAATAATGGCTGATGAAGACGTAATTTTCAGAAACACGGAAGAACTCTTTTCGCTTATTGAATATATGCAAGATAAAAACATTTCATGTTGTGGCATAAGGGATGGAGGTGAGATAGCGCATCGACATTTTAATCCTTATGCAATCAATACATTCTTTTCAGTTCTCGATTTCCAGAAAATAAACAGATATTTTTCGGTTAGAGACATCCTGAAAAATCAATATATTGAGCAATCAGAATTTAATGATGACCTCTCTCAACTAAAGTATGATTTCGATCCTCAAAGTCTTTATGAACCTTATTATTGCTTTTATTTTTGGTTAAGAAGAAGAGGTTTAAAAATGTTATTTTTAGAATCAGAAATGTTAATGGACGGTATAACTAACAGGGTTTTTTCAAATAATGGTACTGAATTACTGCTTCACACGTGGTATGCAAGATCATTTGCAAAAAATGAAAAACATACTCATCGTATTAGTAATTTAATTGAAAAACATAATATTGTTGGAGTGGATTATATTGAGCCAGTGGTATTCAAGGATTCGCTTTTCCATGTAAAAATATTGATCAAAAAAGTATTGAAAAGGATAAAAAATAAATTGTGAGCACAAAAAAACCATTGGCATTATTCAGGCGCGCGGAAGGTAATTTGTACCGAGAAGCTAATGGAACAATTCCAATTTGATTACTTTAGACCACATGAAAACACCTACATATCTGGTAATTATCCCAGCGCGTGCTGGTTCTCAGCGATTAATGGGGAAAAATATGCGCAAATTGGGCGAATATTCCCTCGTAGAACACAGCATTCGCTATGCGCAATCGTACGCTTTCAGTGATATTCTAGTGTCCACTAACGATGTTGAGGTGTCTCAATTGGCGCAAAAATTGAATATTAAAGTGGTGCATCGTCCTGAGGATTTGGCACAAAATGAATCTTTGGTCATCAATGCTTTACAGCATGTAATCGGTCAGCAAGAAAAAGAGTATGATTTTATAATTCTGTTGCAGCCCACCAATCCTTTGCGTCCTAAAAATATAATGAAGCAGGCATTAGATCGTATTAAAACCAATTGTTTTGATAGTTTAATGACGGTTTCGCAAGCCCCTAAAAAAGTCGGAAAAATCGAAGATAATTCTTTTGTCCCGTTTAATTATGAAATGGGACAGCGTAGTCAGGATATCGAGCCTTTATATGCAGAAAATGGCTTGCTGTATATTATTCGCAGTTCTTTGATTATGGAAGGGAAACTGCTTGGTGAAAAAAATTTTCCGTTACTTGTAGATTATCCTTTTGCGGAAATTGATATTGATACATTGGAAGATTTCAAAAAGGCCGAGTTGTATCTGAAATTTTACACTTCTTAATTGTTATTTTTTCTCAAGGTTTCATTTTTCACAACAAAGTTTGTATTCCTTTCTGGATATAAATATCTTGGCATTCAATTGAAAATTTTATGGCTAACCCAATTTTTACCATCGGAAACCGGCAAATCGGTTCCGATTTCCCACCTTTAATAATCGCCGAAATAGGCATCAATCACGAAGGCTCGCTAGTTGCTGCTAAGGAAATGGTAGATGCGGCCAAACGCGCGGGTGTTGAAGTAGTCAAACACCAAACGCATATTGTGGAGGATGAAATGAGCGATGCCGCCAAAAAAGTAATCCCGGGCAATGCTTCAGAATCCATTTACGAGATTATGGAGCGCTGTGCCTTAGATGAAGCGGATGAACTTGCCCTAAAAAACTATGTAGAAAGCCTGGGAATGCTCTTTATTTCCACTCCGTTTTCCCGTGCCGCGGCAAATCGTCTACAACATTTTGATGTCCCCGCATTTAAAATAGGCAGTGGGGAATGTAATAACTATCCGCTGCTCAAACATATCGCCGCTTTTGGGAAACCGGTAATTTTGAGCACGGGCATGAACACGTTGAAAAGCATTGCCAAAGCAAAGGCTATTTTTGATGCCGCAAATGTGCCGCTGGCGTTGCTGCACACCACAAATCTGTACCCCACGCCCATTGATCTGGTGCGTCTGGGCGCGATGCAAGAAGTGCATAATGCCTTTCCTCAGCATGTTTTTGGTCTTTCAGATCATACGTTGAACAATAATGCGGGACTGGCTGCCGTGGCCTTGGGCGCCTCTATTGTAGAGCGTCATTTTACAGATCACATGCAGCGCACCGGGCCAGATATTGTGTGCAGCATGGATGAACAAGCCTGTAAAGAATTGATTGTTAACAGTGCCGAAATTGCGCGTATGCGCGGCGGTAAAAAGCAACCGGCCAAAGAAGAACAGGTTACCATAGATTTTGCGTTTGCCAGTGTATGCTCGATTGCCCCAATTAAAAAAGGGGAAATCTTTACCATGGAAAATATCTGGGTAAAACGCCCCGGAACCGGCGAGATTTTGGCGGAAGAATTTGAACAGGTTTTGGGTAAAAGGGCTGCTCAGGATATTAAGAATAATGAGCAATTAACCCGTAAACATGTTTTCAATTAATGTCATTTATCGAGGAAAAACAATATCTTGCGGACTTGTTAGCGAGTTTTTATGAAAAAAATCCTCTTTCTTACAGGTACCCGAGCCGATTTTGGAAAACTAAAGTCCCTTATTCAGCCGGTTAATGAGGCAGATGATTTTGAATATCGAATTTTTGCTACCGGCATGCATTTGCTTCCCAAATATGGAATGACGGTCATCGAGATTGAAAAATGTGGTTTTCAACCCATTCATCGTTTTGAAAATCAAACTTCTGAAGCCGCGATGGACTTGTCTCTCGCCAAGACCATTGAGGGATTTTCGTCTTACGTAAAAGCAGAGCAACCTGATCTTATTATCGTACACGGCGACCGTACAGAAGCTTTGGCCGGTGCTATCGTGGGCGCACTCAATAATATTCTGGTAGGTCATATTGAAGGCGGCGAGATTTCAGGCACGGTTGACGAGCTCATTCGGCATGCGGTGAGTAAATTGAGTCATCTTCATTTTGTATCAAATCCCACCGCAGCGCAGCGTTTAATTCAACTGGGCGAGCTGGAAGATTCCATTTTCACCATCGGTTCTGCTGATCTTGATATTATCTTCTCATCCAATTTGCCCAGCACAAAAACAGCTTTAGATTATTACGATATTGATTTTAAAAACTATGCTATGGTACTTTTCCATCCGGTGACCACCGAAATTGAAAAAATGGAACATTATGCTGAAAATCTGGTGGATGCGTTATTGGAAAGTGATGACAACTATATTGTTGTTTATCCCAATAATGATCTGGGATCGGAGTTTGTTTTTAGAGCTTATGAGCGTTTAGAAAATAATGTACGCTTTCGTATATTTCCTTCCTTGCGCTTTGAATATTTTATAAGTTTATTGAAAAAGGCGAAATTTCTCATTGGCAATAGTAGCGCAGGCATACACGAAGCACCATATTTGGGCATTCCTACCGTGAATATTGGTAGACGTCAAGAAAACCGGGATTTAACTACAGAATCCATTATTCATTGTGATAATTTCCGAACAGCTATTTTTAAAGGAATTCAAAAAGCGGTAAAATTGCGGTGTAAACCGGTAAAAGTAGAGGGAAATCAGGCCGTTTCCGAAAAATTCATTGCCGCTTTAAATTCCAAAGCGCTTTGGCAAATTGACCATCAAAAGCAGTTTAAGGATTTATAAAATGAAGGCTCTAGTTTAGAATGGCTATTATG
>JBDNGW010000108.1:0-8634 GCA_041689735.1 Leeuwenhoekiella sp.
GATGGTTACCTCTCGATCTTCAAGCGGCTGGCGCATTACTTCCAGTACGGTTCGTTTAAATTCGGGGAGTTCATCCAGAAAAAGTACGCCATTGTGCGCCAGTGAAATCTCGCCCGGTTGCGGGTAGGAGCCGCCACCAACCAAAGCGACATCACTAATCGTGTGATGCGGCGACCGAAAAGGCCGTTGCGAGATAAGTCCCACATTTTCGCGCATTCTCCCGGTCACGCTGTGAATTTTTGTGGTTTCCAACGCTTCGCGCAAAGTCATGGGCGGCAAAATGGAAGGTAGCCGCTTGGCCAACATTGTTTTTCCCGCTCCCGGCGGACCGATCAAAATAATATTATGTCCGCCGGCGGCTGCAATTTCCATACAGCGTTTAATGGATTCCTGACCTTTTACATCGGCGAAGTCAAAATCGGGGTTTTGCAGGCTGTTTTTAAACTCCTCGCGCGTATCTACGATAAAGCGTTCCAACTCGGTTCCGTTATCAAAATGGTCTATAAGCTGCCCGATATTTTCGAGTCCGTAAATCTCTAGATCTTTAACGATCGCTGCTTCTTTGGCATTTTGAATGGGAAGGAAAAACTTTTTAAAACCGTCCTCCTGCGCTTTGATCGCAATTGGCAAAGCACCACGGATAGGCTGCAGGCTTCCGTCCAGTGAAAGTTCGCCCATGATGATAAAATCCTCTAGATTTTCCGCTTTCATTTGTCCGCTGGCGACCAGAACTCCAATGGCAAGTGTAAGGTCATAGGCAGATCCTTCCTTGCGCATATCTGCCGGGGCCATGTTGAGCGTGATCTTTTTTCCGGGAATTTTATAACCGTTGTTCTGTAAGGCCGCTGCAATACGGAAATTGCTCTCCTTGATAGCATTATCGGGAAGCCCCACCAAGTGGTAGCCTATGCCCTTGTCTATATTTACCTCAACGGTGATAGTAGTCGCTTCCACACCAAAAACGGCGGAGCCATAGACTTTTGTAAGCATAGTTTAGAATTTGTATTGTTTACGAATCTAAACTTTTTTAAATGAAAACTTTGAAAAACAACCGATTTATGGCGTTTTCTCTATGAAAATGGCAATTTTACTGTTTAATTGTAATTTTCAATTTTGTTCATTTCACTAATTTTCATTGAGAACCTTACGCTTTTACTCTAAGTTCTTATTATGTTCAGCTTTTCCAAAGTTCCAAACTTTGGAAAAGTTGTCAGAAAACTAATAAACCAACTTACGCATCTTCTCCCTGATCTGCTCCAGACCAAGATTGTGAATACTGCCCAGATGCGTGTGATTTTTGCCCTTTTCAGGGGAATAATTACCTTCCTGAACCTGTTTTCCAATAATTTGGTACGCTTCGCGGAAAGATTTTCCTTCCATGACCAAGTCGTTGATACTGTCTACCGTAAATAAATATTGATACTTATCATCCTGCAGATCGATTGCTTTTACCTGCACCTGCGCGATACTGTAATTAAAAATTTCTAAAATATCCTTCATAGTTTCCACAGCATTGATCGTGTTTTCTTTCAAGAGTTGAAAATCCCGGTGATAGCCACTGGGGAGATTATTGGTAATTAGGATCATTTCGGTAGAGAGCGCTTGAATTTTATTGCATTCCCCACGGATTAGTTCAAAAACATCCGGATTTTTCTTGTGCGGCATAATGCTGCTTCCAGTGGTCAACGCGTCCGGGAAACTCACAAAACCAAAATTCTGACTCATATACAAACAAATATCCATCGCAAAACGGGACAAAGTATTGGCCAATCCGCCCAATGTGGAAGCTATCGTACGCTCATTTTTCCCGCGGCTCATCTGCGCTGCGACCACATTATATTTTAAAGTTTCAAAACCGAGTTCACGGGTTGTAAATTCCCGGTCTATAGGAAACGAACTTCCATAACCCGCGGCCGATCCCAGCGGATTTTGATCAACCACTTTTTGCGTTGCGTTCAACATTACAAGATCGTCAATAAGCAATTCGGCATAGGCCGAAAACCAAAGCCCAAAACTGCTCGGCATCGCCACTTGTAAATGCGTATAACCTGGCAAGAGTTGGTCTTGATGCGTTTCGGCGAGCTGCATCAGCGTTTCAAAAAGCGAAATCGTACGCGCTTTGATTCCCTGTAAACTCTCTTTAAAATAAAGTTGCAAAGCCACCAAAACCTGATCGTTACGTGATCGCGCGGTGTGCACTTTTTTACCGGTATCGCCTAAAATAAAGGTCAGTTCGGCTTCTATTTTACTATGAATATCCTCGTATTCTGGCTCGATCACAAAATCTTCAGCACACGCTTTTTCTTCTAAAATATCCAATTCCGGCAAGAGATCATCCAGTTCTTTTTGGGTCAGAATACCTATTTTATGCAGCATTTTTACATGTGCCCGTGTGGCCCGCACATCATATTTGGCAATGTGCACATCAATCTCGCGGTCGTTGCCCACTGTAAAGGCCATGATCTTGTCGTCTATATTTGTTCCTTTTTCCCAGAGTTTCATTATTACGCTTTTGAAACCTCACAGGTTTTAAAAACCTGTGAGGTTTAGTTCTTAAATATTTCCTTAAGCACACATCGATTCATCGGATAAACCATTCTAAGTTCCCCCTTTGGGGGTTAGGGGGACGGGGTTAGGGGGCCACTATCCTTCTCAACAACTCAATATAAATATCAATCCCCTCTTCAATTTCCCTAACGTATATAAATTCATCAGCGCTGTGCGAGCGCGTGCTGTCGCCGGGACCTAACTTCAATGAAGGGCAAGTGAGCGTGGCTTGATCGCTCAGCGTGGGAGATCCATAAGTTTCACGTCCCATGGCAATTCCCGCTTGTACCAGTTCATGCTCCTTGGGGATGGACGACGAATTTAACCGCAAACTGCGGGGTTTTATACTATTACAAGGCGATTTTTCGATCAGAATATCAGCAATCTCTTTGTTGGTATATTTATCATTTACCCGTACATCTATAACCAGCGCCACCTCGGCAGGAACGGCATTGTGTTGTTTGCCGCCATTGATCTGGGTAACGGTCATTTTTACCTCTCCCAAAACTTCGGAAACGCGATCGAATTTATAATCCCGAAACCACTCCAGAATCGAAATACAATTGTAGATCGAATTATTGGTATTGGGATGCGCGGCGTGCGACGGTGTGCCTTTCACAAGCGCATCAAAAACCACTAGACCCTTTTCGGCCACTGCCAAATGCATCTGCGTGGGTTCGCCCACTATGGCCACATCTATTTTTGGGATAATGGACAACATACTGTTCAAACCGTTGGGGCCACTGTTTTCTTCTTCCGCAGAAGCGACCAAAACCAAGTTATAATTTAGGTCTTTTTTCGAATAAAAATAAGTGAACGTAGCGATCAGTGAAACTAGACAACCACCCGCATCATTACTTCCCAGACCGTATAATTTCCCGTTTTCAATAATAGGTTCAAACGGATCTTTGGTATATCCATTATTAGGCTGAACCGTGTCATGGTGGCTGTTGAGTAAAAGTGTTGGTTTCTTCTTATCAAAATCCTCATTTACTGCCCAAATATTGTTTTTATCCCTATTAAAATCAATGTTATGGCTCTTAAACCAACTTTCAATAAGCGCTGCCGTTCCTTCTTCCTCAGAAGAAAAGGACTGCGTTGCGATCAGTTTTTTTAAAAGTTCGAGGGCTTCATTTTTTAACGTAGTTGTTTTACTCATAAAATTAGGCTTGTAAATTCTATTTCTTTAGGGTTGAGCATGGCCGGTTTCCCAAGTTTTACAAGTTGCACTCCGCCTTGCAAGGCATAAAAGCAATTGTGTATTTTAGGCAACATACCTTCTGAAACGGTTCCGTTTTCTACCAATTTATCATATTTTTTAGAATCGATTTGCTTTATTACCGATTTTTCATCGGAAACATCTTTTAAAACTCCCACTTTTTCAAAGCAGTAATTGAGGGTTACTTTATAGGTCTCTGTCAATGCCCGCGCGAGTTCACAGGCAATCGTATCGGCGTTGGTATTGAGCAGTTGTCCGTTTTTATCATGTGTAATCGCGCAAAAAACAGGAGTTAAACCTGCAGAAAGCAAACTTGTAATGACTTCAGAATTTACCGAAACCACATCACCTACAAATCCAAAATCCACTTCCTTTACCGGCCGTTTTACCGATAAAATGGTATTTCCGTCAGCTCCGGAAAGTCCGATGGCATTGCAACCTTTGGCCTGCAACTGCGCAACCATCTTTTTGTTCACTTTCCCACCATAGACCATTGTGATCACATCGAGCGTTTCGGCATCGGTAATCCTTCGGCCCTGCGTCATTTTTACGGGAATATTTAGCTTTTCGGCCAACGCATTGGCAAGTTTGCCTCCGCCGTGCACGAGGATTTTCGGCTCTGGCAATTCAACAAAAATATCCAGAAAAGCATCGAGTTCTTGCTCGTTTTCGATGACGTTTCCACCGATTTTGACAATGTTAATCCCCCCTGCCCCTGCCTCGCCCGCAGGCGGGCCCAAAGGAGGAACCTTCGCTATTGTGTCCGCATTTTTATTTTCTTCTTTCAAATTGGATGTTGTTTTTTGGCTAAATATTTTTTAGACTTACAATATGTTTTCTGACGCGCTCAGACCTGTCAGGTTTTAAAAACCTGACAGGTCTCACATCAGAATGAGCATTCCCTGTTCGGGGATTAGGGGGCTAGCGGGCCAATATTTTTTTTAAAACCACCTGCGCAGAAAACGTCCTGTTATTCGCCTGTGCAATTACCAGTGAATTTTCTCCGTCAAGCACCGCATCTTCTACAACCACATTTCTACGTACCGGCAGGCAGTGCATAAACTTAGCATTCCCCAGTTTTGCTTGCGTCATTATCCAGTTTTTATTTGACTCAAAAGACTCTAAAATCTTCCCATAATCGGAATAGCTGCTCCAGTTTTTCACGTAAACGAAATCGGCATCTCTGAGCGCTTCTTCCTGATTATATATCACTTTAGTGTCTTTTGTAATTTCTGGATTGAGCTCGTAGCCTTCGGGATTTGTAATGCTAAAATCCACATCGAAACGCTGCATCATCTGCACAAAAGAATTGGGAACCGCCTGCGGAAGCGCTTTTGTGTGCGGCGCCCAACTTAAAACAACCTTGGGACGATCCTTTGTTTTAAATTCGCTGATCGTGATCGCATCCGCCAGAGCTTGTAGTGGATGCGCGGTGGCGCTTTCCATATTTACGACCGGCACCGTAGCGTATTTCACAAAATTATTGATCACATATTCAGACTCGTCCTTTTTCTTATCGGTAAGCGTGGGAAACGCGCGAACCGCGATAATATCGGCATATTGCGAGATCACTTGCGCGGCCTCTTTAATATGTTCAGAAGTATCACCGTTCATCACCGTGCCGTCCTCAAATTCCAACTTCCAGGCATCGCTGTTAAAATTCATCACCGTGACTTCCATACCAAGGTTTCGGGCCGCTTTTTCGGTACTCAAACGCGTACGCAAGCTGGAATTGAAAAACAACATTACCAACCGCTTGTGCTTGCCCAGATTTTCAAAGACAAAGGGATTATTTTTCAGCGATCGCGCTTCTTCGATAAGCGCTGAGAGATCTGAAATATCAGTAAGGTCTGTGTATTTTTTCATATTTGCTTTTTCTTTATTTTGCTCCACCCCTTTTTTTACCTGCATCCGACGAGTGCAGCGAGAGGAATGCATTGTTGGATTTTGCGTTAGCAAAAGACGGAGGGGTTTTACATGGAAAAAATAGTATTTGAACCAGATTTCGTGTTAACCACCCTCCCGATAATTATCGGGATCAGCAAAGCTGAAATTTTCCCCTCCTTTGCAAGGCGAGGAGCCGTTGTAGTCGCTATTTTTCGTTTAAAACCTCCTTTAACACATTGAAAAACGTATCCAAATGTTCTTCTTTTATCGTGAGTGGGGGTAAAATACGAATCAAATTTTTATTGCTCGCGCCGCCGGTAAAAATATGGTGCCTATAAATCAGATCCTTGCGCATCTGCGCTACTTCATGGTCAAACTCCAATCCCAACATCAAACCGCGGCCCTTGATTTTTTTTATCTGCGGAATTTTTTTCGCCTTCTCGAAAAAATATTCGGACAGTTGCGCTGCGTTTTGCATCAGTTTTTCCTTTTTCAGCACATTGAGAACGGTCAAAGTGGCCACACAGGCCAAGTGATTTCCGCCAAAGGTAGTGCCCAGCAAACCGTATTGTGCTTTAATGGAGGGATGAACCAAAATCCCTCCAACGGGAAAACCGTTGCCCATGCCCTTCGCAATGGAGATAATTTCCGGCTCTATCTGATATTTCTGAAAGGCAAAAAACTTACCGGTACGGCCAAAACCAGACTGTACCTCATCGGCAATCAGGCAAGTGCCGTATTTTTTACAAAGTGCGTCCACGCCTTCATAAAAAGCGGCATCGCTTTCATCAAGTCCGCCCACGCCCTGAATAAATTCCAAAATTACCGCGCAGACATCCTCGTTTTTGAGTTCGTTTTCCAAAGCTTCCAGATCGCCAAGTGGCAAAAAAGCAACTTCCTGCTGCGCATTGATGGGCGCGACGATTTTGGGATTATCAGTTGCCGCCACCGCTGCCGATGTTCGGCCGTGAAAGCTGTTTTTAAAAGCGATCACTTTTTTTCTATTGGTATGAAAAGAGGCCAACTTCAACGCGTTTTCATTGGCTTCTGCGCCACTATTGCATAAAAAAAGTTGATAATCGGGACAGTTGGATTCCGTCGGAAGGCGCTCACCGAGTTCACTTTGCAGAGGGTTTTGCACTGCATTACTGTAAAAAGCGATTTTTTCCAATTGTTCCGAAAGGTTTTTTACATATTCCGGATGCGCATGCCCAATGGAAATCACCGCGTGGCCACCGTATAGATCGAGGTATTCGGTGCCCATTTCGTCATAAACATACATATTTTTGGCTTTGACGGGCGTGACGTCATATAAAGGGTACACATCAAATAGACTCATTGTTGCTCTTTTTTAATCGAATTTATTTTGTTGAACGAAGCGACCATGCCTTGAATAAGCGACGAACTCAAACCTTTGTGCTCCATTTCGTTAAGTCCTTCAATGGTGCAGCCCCGGGGCGTGGTTACCTTGTCAATTTCCTCTTCGGGATGGTTTCCCGATTCTATTAGTAATTTTGAAGCGCCGTTGCAAGTATGCATTGCAAGCTGCTGCGCGTCATGGCTATCAAAACCCAGTTGCACCGCCGCCTGCGTGGTAGCCCGAATGAGACGCATCCAGAATGCGACGCCACTGGCGCAAACTACCGTTGCTGCTTGCATTTGTGCTTCGGGGATGATGAGTGTACTGCCCAAACGGTTGAAAATCGCCTCGGCGACCTTTATACGTTTCATGCCTTTGGTATTGCTGGCCAAGCAGGTCATCGAGGCACCAACGGCAATCGCAGTGTTCGGCATCGCCCTGATAATAAACTGTTCCTCGCCTACAATCGCTTCCATTTGTGAAATAGCGTAACCGGTTATCGTGGAAATCAGCACGTGCTTATCGGTCAGTTCGTCTTTGATTTCGGTTAATATCGCCGAGAGTTGGCTGGGCTGCACCGCAAAGATCAGAATATCCGATTTTTGAACCGCCAACACATTATCTGTTGTGGTAAAGACGTTTTTATATTCGGCCCATTCCTCGATCCCGCTGATGTCACGCTTGGTCAGGTATAGCGTGGTAATCGCGTTGTTTGTCACCAGCCCCTTCGCAATGGAAAGCCCCAAATTTCCAGTACCGATTATTGCTATTTTCATAGTATTATTATTATTATTCCTATTGCCATTATTATTCTACTCGGACTTGCAAGGTATTCTCGTGAGACAAACGGGTTCCTTGTAGGTCTTTTTCTAATCGTGAATTGACAGCGCTAAGACCTACAAGGAGGTTTTGCCTCGTTCCTCGGAAAAACAACACACTTCGACAAGCTCAGCACATCGCCTTGCAGGTCGTGATCCCGTTTGACCTACAAGGTGTTCCCGTGAGGTACAAAACGGGTTCCTTGTAGGTTTTAGCACGAAACTAAAATTCAATCTAAAAACTAAATTTCGTTTTAGACCTACAAGGAGGCCCTCATGCTTCGGGCAACACCTTGCAGGTCGGTTTCAAAAGAAATTCGCCTTCAACTGCAAACCTTCATTTTGCGGCAGTCCAAAAATCAAGTTCATATTTTCCACTGCCTGGCCGGAAGCGCCTTTGGTCAGGTTGTCGATGATGCTGGTAATAAGCAACATTCCGTCTTCTTTATGCAAATGCAAAAAACATTTATTGGTGTTTACGACCTGTTTTAAATGCAGTTCTTTTTCTGAAACGAAGGTAAAAGGCGCGTCTTTGTAAAAATCTTTATATAGCTCTATCGCTTCTTCTAAACTTCCCTCATATTTCGTATATACAGTCACGAAAATACCCCTTGAAAAATTGCCCCTATTTGGTAAAAAGTAAATTTTTTGATCGAAATTGTGTTGTAATCCGCCCAAGGTCTGGTAAATTTCGCCCAGATGTTGGTGCGTAAAGGCTTTATAATAGGAGAAATTATTGTCGCGCCACGTGTAATGCGTGGTATCGGACAGTGATGTACCCGCACCGGTCGCACCGGTTACGC
>JBDNGW010000109.1:0-2308 GCA_041689735.1 Leeuwenhoekiella sp.
ACATCTACAAAATAATGATTTACAGAATATTATCTCTAATAGAACTATTCATTTAACTGCTGACCTCTACGAATAAAACCCATTTTAATGTTACAACTTAAAACTCACCGCAGGTAGCCTAGAGTGGTTTGCAAGGTCTTCGGAGATACTGCCCAAAAAGAAATGCGCTAGGCCTTTTCTGGCGTGGGTACTTGCTGCTATGCAGTCTGCGTTGGTTTCTTCGGCATAGTGTATCAGGCCATCTTCTACGGTATGCCCGGCAATAAATTTTACATTATCCGTTCCGCCGGCTTCTGCAAAGGCCCTTTTCCTTTTATGAAATTCTCGCGAACTTATAAAACCGCGGTTGGATGTATTTACAAAAACGCGATGAAGGCTGCTTCCCAATGCTGTGAAAAAGGCGGTCACTTTGGCAAAAGCGGAAACACTTTTCCCGCTCATATCTGTAGCAAAATCAAGTTACTGAGTTTAAAGTTTTCAGGTTTAGATTTTACGATTAAAACAGGTTTGTTCCTGTTAAGACCATTTTTTCTGTATTGGAACCGGCAAAGATTTACTCATGGATCATAACCCCATGAGATCCCATAAGTATAAGGTCTGCGGCTACTTCTTGAGCTATGGCATCTACTTCTTTATAAACCTTATTATGCTTTATCATAGGTTCAATATCTTTTTAATACTCTTTGTTCAAAAAAAAATCAGTTTTTTTTGGCAAGTGCAAGAAGAAACATCATCTCATTTTGATTGACCGTATCAGAATTAGTTATCAAAGATTTAAAAATTGCGAGCATATGCAAAATGTGAAGTTTTGCATTGTGCTTTTTAGCTAGAACAGCTCCTGTTTGTAAAGCAAATTCGGAATGATCGGAAAAATCGACGGGATTGATTATATGTTCCATTAACAACCTTTTAAAAGATCTTACTGTTAATTTCGTACTTCGTATATTGAAGTACATTATACAACTAATTTTGTCAACGCAGCCTAATTTCGGGTAGTGACTTCAGTTCTCATATCTACTGGGTAGTCTTTTTCTGTCTTCAAAACGACATTCATATATGGATAAGCCAAATCAATTCCCACGGCATCAAAACGTGCCTTTATCGTTTCGTTCACATCGCATTGTAATTGAAAAGCGTCATTAAAAATCCTTGACCACGCCCAGGCTCTTATATTTAAAGTTGATTCCTCTATTTTTGTCAACGCGGTTTTTACGATAGGTTTGCCCTCTTTTTTATCTAACTCAGAACGGTTATCATAGATCAATGGATGCTTCTCACATTCCTCTTGCATTATTTTTTTTTGCCAGCGTTACATTACTGTCGTAAGAAATACCCATTTCTACAAACTCACAACATTTAAGTTCGCCCAAATCATAATTTACAAGAATTTCCTTGTTGATAACCGAATTGGGAATCACGATCATCTTGTTTTCAAAATTTCTTATAATGCAATGGCGTAGCGTAATATCGGTAACAGTATCTACCTTATGCTCTGTGATTTTAATTACGTCGCCAATTTTAAAAGGTTTAAAGGAAATGGTGAATAATCCACCAACCAAATTTGATAATGCCTCTTGGGAAGCAACCCCTATTATCAAAGCCAAAACACCAGCGCCTCCTAATGCGGTTTGCGCCACACCGCGTAAAGATGGGAATGCCAGTAATCCAAAAATAATTCCCGCAAAATAAATGGCCGCTGCAGCAACCTTACGCAAGAATTTAAAACTATTGAGATCCTATTTATTTAATATTTTACGCTGAATGCTCTTTTTGAACCACATATTTGTAGTTTCGGCTGCTGCAATGGTCATTACCTCAAGTACTCCCAAATAAAGAACAAGCTCGAAATTTTTCAAAATAACGGTATCTTTAGCTCTGTCCACAAAGACAAAACTCAGCGCAATAAGACCAAGAACAAACCATAGCGAATTTAAAATTCTTTTTATAAGAAGTAACGTTGCAGGCTTTTCTTGAGGGAATTTTTTTTGCTCTTTTTTAAGCAACCAATTATAAAATAAATTGGTTACAAATCGCAGTAAAAAGACCGCAATGACAACCCCAATGACAACCCCAATAACCCATAGGATATGTGATCTGTATTCAAGAAAAAAATCTTCCATTTATGTTTTGTTTTTAAATCCGATAACGATCGGGATTTGTAAGGATTTGTTCAGAAATAAAGTGACCGAATTATAAGTAGTTATTTTGTTCATCAACAAGGCGAAAAACGCAGACATAGCCGTAGCTATGGCGAGTATTTTCAACCTGCCTACCGGCAAAGGCAGGCGCAGTTGCTGGGCAAAAGAAC
>JBDNGW010000110.1:0-2717 GCA_041689735.1 Leeuwenhoekiella sp.
GCTTTTTTGCGGAATGCAGCGGCAATGTGCTGACCGGATTATCAAAATGAATCATCCTCTTGAATTAGTATCTAAAGCGGACTTGACTTCAAATGTGTAGATTGAGAATGGAGTGTTCCTACCTTTTTCTGGCAGGGTTGTCTTAATGAAAATTGGAGTCTATGGAGTTGTGTCCAAAACCTTCGTAGGTAAGCTCATTGACCGAAATGGAGCTTTTCGCGTAATGGAGTGGTAATGTGCTGACCGGTTTATGAAAACTGATTACTCTGTAATGTATGATGTAAAGCCGACTTGACTCTAAAGATGCAGACTGAAATGGAGTTTGACCCCTTTCCGACCTTTCTCGGGAATGGATGGGCAAGTGGAATGAACAGCGGAAGCTTTGGGGTCGTGTCCAAGACCTTTGTAATGAAGCGCCTTTCCCAGAATACAGCTTTTGGGGAATGTAGGGGAATGGGCTGAGTGAAATTACGGAAAATAATAAAAATGCAAAATCCCACGGATTCCATTTACATCAAAAAATGCCCGATGACCAACAACGGAAAAAAGGCATTTTGACTGAGTGTTCAACAGAAAATAGAAAAACCCTATTACGGCCAAAAAATGCTTAGCTGTGGGAGCGTTGCTCAGGAAGTTTTATAGATTCAAACAATAAAAAAGATCGGATTTAACATTTTGTAAATCGATCTCTTAAACTAAAGCTAAATCAACCTTAACAACAAAACCATATCGGCTAAATTTTCGTTTATATATAGATGATTTAATACAATTAATTAACCTAAAAATTATTTATAATGAAAACGCTTAAATTATTTTTCCTTTCCATACTGTTGATGGCTGGGATAACAAGTTGCAACAAAAGTGACGATGGAGAATCTGCACTTACAACCTATACGGCAACCTTGGGACAGCTTAATAATTCCGGCGCGAGCGGGAGGGCAACTTTATTGGTCAATGGCAATAAGTTGACCGTCGAGGTCAATGCATCCGGTCTTGTTGCAGATCAACCACATCCACAGCACATCCACGGATTGGACGACGGAACCAATAATGGTACTTGCCCTCCACCATCTGCCGATACAGATAATGACGGTATCATCACAATACCGGAAGGAGCCCTATTTTACGGAGCCGTACTGTTGCCCCTAGAAGATTTCCCGATGGCCGATGCCTCTGGTGAAATAAGTTATTCAAAAACATTTACCCTTGGTGGAAACGGGGTTCCATTAGCCTCTGCACTTGCTTCGCTCGAAAATAGGGTCATTGTCCTGCACGGCTTAAATAATGATGGATCTTACGTAGCTACAATTCCAGTAGCTTGCGGTGAAATTGTAAAAAATTAATTCAATTACAACACAAGTCGTTATTTACAAAATCCCGTTAATACGGGATTTTTTATTTTAAAGTTATGAGCAACTCTAATAATTCAGTTTGGAATGATAGCGCAGTAATTTTTTCAAAAACGAGGCGTTAAAAACGGAGTTTAGCACCGCTAAATGAGTACTTCGACAGGCTCAGCAGAACTATTTTCAAAACGAAGTAGCTGGGAAAAAGGACAAGTTAGTGCCCGAAGTTAGGTTTTTAGAGGTGCCCTTTAGAAATGTACGATGGCCAACGATAACAAAGACACGTTTTGGCAAACTATAAAGAAATTCGCAATCTATATTATGCAAAGCAGATGATGACCTGTGGGAGTACAATTGACTCCTTGCAATGGATAATTCAATAAAAGACAATCGGCAATTTGAGCGGTAATATTCCCAGTAAAACCACCAAGTATTTAGTTTTTGAACCCCAAAACCATAGTTTTTTTATTGGTTTGGGTTTTTATTGTAGAGCTTGTTTAAAGTTAACTCAAATTGATTTTCTTTCGATAGCTATCGGGATTGTGGTTCTGGATCAGTATAAAATTTGGGAATATTGGGATATTCGACCATTTTAGACGACTTCACGCCTGCCTGTATTCTATGGTTAAAAAAGCTTTTTTGTTAAAATTTGCCATCAATTTCTAAGCGGCATATTTCAACGTACCAACATAGGTAGTACTTCGTTTTACGACAGCGAAGATCCTGGCTGGTATTTTGTTCCTGACAACATTGACCGTGCTCATTTTATTTTCCCCCTGTCCGTCTACCCTGTGTCTGTAGGAGTGCCTGATCTCGGGGTTGTGCTGCGGGGCGGTCTTGGAACACAGGTCCAGAAGGCTCTTGATCTTTTTTGGATTTTAGAGAAAATAATTTTTCAATCGAAAAAATATAGAGTATAGCTTTTAGTAAGGGATAAAATCCGATACCTTTGTTTTTATTTAGACTTAATATAAACAAATGCTATTTAAAAAGTTTGTGATCCCGACATACCTCTTTTATATCCTTATCTTTTTTTCTTCTTTTCAGGTATCTGCCAAGGAAAAGGATAATTATATCCAAAGTGTAATCCACCTTCTGGATTATCTTTCAAAAGATTATCCAATGGCGGTAAGGAATGCCGAGATACTCGATAAAGCGGAATATGCCGAAATGCAGGAGTTTAGCGTTAAGATTTTCAACTTAGCACAAAAAATAAATTTACCTTCCGAAACCAGTCAATCTATCCTCTCTGACTTAAATGAATTAAAAACCCTTGTTCAGAATAAAGCTCCAGGTAAAAAAATCAAGGATTTAGCAGAAAAGGTGAAATGGGCGATTATTAAAGCAACAGGATATGAGGTTGCGCCCATA
>JBDNGW010000111.1:0-1537 GCA_041689735.1 Leeuwenhoekiella sp.
TACAGGACCGTTATCTCCATCATATTCGTAAAAGTTCAATAGATCCCGCACTTCCATCTCTACAAGCTCAAGAAGCTCTTCATCATCGACCATATCCACTTTATTCATGAATACAACCATACGGGGAATACCTACCTGGCGACCAAGAAGGATATGCTCACGTGTCTGTGGCATAGGGCCATCGGTAGCGGCAACAACAAGAATAGCACCGTCCATCTGGGCAGCACCGGTAACCATGTTTTTCACATAATCCGCGTGACCTGGACAGTCAACGTGCGCATAGTGCCTATTCACAGTAGAATATTCAACGTGAGAAGTGTTAATTGTAATACCGCGCTCTCTTTCCTCAGGAGCGTTATCAATAGAATCAAAACTTCTCAACTCAGAAAGACCTGTACTGGAAAGTACAGTCGTAATAGCAGATGTTAAAGTTGTTTTCCCGTGATCCACGTGCCCAATAGTACCAATATTCAAGTGTGGTTTGGAGCGATCAAAAGTTGCCTTTGCCATGATTTAAATTATTTTAATCTTAGTTATTATTAGTGTTCAAATTTTTATTACCAGATGACCCCGTTTTGCAAATCGCAAAACCGGATTGAAATCACCCGTTTAGTTTAAAAAACAGCCACTGTTATAGAGCCAACGACGGGAATTGAACCCGTGACCTCTTCCTTACCAAGGAAACGCTCTACCCCTGAGCTACGTCGGCTTAAGATTATCCTGACCGAAACCAGAAAAACGAAGCCCAAGCTGACTTTTCAGCATTGAGGGCTGATTTTGACCCGAAGTCAAAGCAGTAAAACTGTAATTTTTCGCAGACCATAAGGCCAACAGGAAACTTAAAAGTGACGAGAAGCGCCACATTAAAATCCCTTACATATTAAGATTTTACAATCTTAATTAAGAGAGCGGGAGACCGGGTTCGAACCGGCGACATTCAGCTTGGAAGGCTGACGCTCTACCAACTGAGCTACTCCCGCGTTTTATCAATGCTGAATTTATAATTCTAAATTCAGCATTGAAAAGTGGGGAGAGCAGGATTCGAACCTGCGAAGTCGTAAAACAACAGAGTTACAGTCTGTCCTCGTTGGCCGCTTGAGTATCTCCCCAAAATTAGTATTATCAATATTTCAAAAAACCCTAGTCGTTTTATACCAAAAACGATTTCAAAAAATGAGCCGATGAAGGGACTCGAACCCCCGACCCCGAGATTACAAATCACGTGCTCTAGCCAACTGAGCTACATCGGCTTTTTCATACTTTATTTAGCATAAAAAAGTCCGCTATTTCTAACGGACTGCAAATGTAGAGAATTTTTATTTCTAACAAAACTTTTTATAAAATTTTTTATGCTATTGCATTCTTTTTTTCTTTTTGCTTCATTAACTGCCGCTGTAAAGACTGTGTGCAATCATCCGTTCCCGCCTCAAAACTGGTCGCCTGTTTTTTTACCATAAACTCATTACCAGGAATGCTCAGCAAAATTTCGACTATCTTATTGTCCCTGCCACTTGTTTTCTGCACTTTTAAAAAGACA
>JBDNGW010000112.1:0-6157 GCA_041689735.1 Leeuwenhoekiella sp.
AAAAACTGGCTCAGCACCTATCAATTGGAAATACCATTACAACTGCGTTGGCGCACCTCTACTGCAAGTACTTTTAATTTCTGGAGAATATATACCGGACTTCAACTAGGGTATGTTTACGCTTATAAATCAAACTTTGAACAGCAGGATAACCAAGTAGTTCAAACAGATATTCCAGAATTGGAACGCTATAAACTGGGCGCAAATTTCGCTTTTGGCTATGGAACTTTCAATTTTTACTTTAACTACAGTCTTACTCCTTTTTTCAAGGACGCGATAACCGAAAGTCGCCAGTCCATTGAGCTCAATTCATTCAAGTTAGGCCTTGTTTTCTATATTTTATAAACTTATAGCGAGAAGAATAAAAGAACAGCCAACTGAGGCAATCCGCCTGCTAAAAACCCAACACACAGCTCGGGCATGGAATGTGCTTTTTCTTGCAGCCTAGAAGATGCTACTGCTCCCACTGCAAAACATAATAAAGCAATTACCATAAGTAGGTTACTGTTATAAAAAATACTCAGTCTGATAACAAAAAACAATACCCCAGTAATACCAATCATATGCAAACTCATCTTATATTTTAACGCAGCAGCGATAAATGCAATTGCGGCCGAAATCAAAATACCCAAAAAGAAATAATACAGTTCAGGAAATTCATAGCCTTTTATGACAATACTTAAAACGAGCCCGGTTAAGATAATCTGAAAGAGCAATGGCACGCGACGCTGTTGCACATCATCTATAAAAATACTATCTATTCTTCCTAGATTTCGCAGCATGAAATAAAAAAGAATTGGCACCACAACCGTTAAAATAGTAATGGCCATCAGTTTGGCAAACAGAAAAGAGTCGGGAATAAATTTTGGTGTAATTTCAAAATAAATGATCGTTCCCAGTAACGGCATAAATAAAGGATGAAAAATATAAGAGAAAATCCTTAGAAAATAATTCATTGACAAAATATTTTTGATACGTGGAGCCAGCTACCGGCTGGTAGGCTCCGCACAAATCATATTGGGCAGGCTCTATCTGTAATTCGTATAAACAACCTGCCGGCAGGCAGGCTCTATTAGATTTCCTTTCGCAAACGCGCTACGGGAACGTCTAACTGTTCCCGGTATTTGGCAACTGTTCTTCGGGCAATGGGATATCCTTTTTCCTTCAAGATCTTTGCCAGTTTATCGTCAGTAAATGGTTTGCGCTTATTCTCTTCCTGCATGGTAATTTCCAGGATCTTTTTGATCTCCCGGGTAGAAACTTCCTCCCCTTGATCGTTGGTCATGCTTTCACTAAAGAACACTTTAATCAGCTTGGTCCCATACGGCGTGTCAACATATTTACTGTTGGCAACACGCGAAACCGTAGAGACATCCATACTTATTTCTTCCGCAATATCTTTTAAGATCATAGGTCGCAAGTTGCGCTCATCACCGGTGAGAAAATATTCCTCTTGGTAATTCATTATTGCACTCATGGTCACAAAAAGTGTTTGTTGACGTTGTTTTATGGCCTCAATAAACCATTTTGCCGAGTCTAGCTTCTGTTTTATAAACATAACTGCGTCCTTCTGCGATCTGCTTCTTTCTTTAGATGCTTTATAACCCTGAAGCATCTCACTGTACTCCCTAGAAACGTGCATTTGTGGGGCATTCCGCCCATTTAAGGAAAGATCAAGGGCACCATCCGAGATACGTATGGTAAAATCTGGCACTACATGTTCTATAATTCGAGTGTTACTGCTGTAAGAACTGCCGGGCTTAGGGTTAAGATGTTCTATTTCTTCAATGGCACTGCGCAGCTGATCCTCGGTGATATTGAACTTGGAAATAAGCTTCAAATAATGCTTCTTTGAAAAATGATTAAATGCATTTTCTAAAATATTGATCGCAAGACTTACCGATTCCGTAGGCTGCCTTCGCTTTAATTGAATAAGCAGGCATTCCTCCAGACCGCGGGCACCTACCCCGGCCGGATCTAAAGTTTGTACCAGCATAAGAATACGCTCAATCTTATCTGCATTTGTATAAATGTTTTGGGTGAAAGCCATATCATCTACAATATCTGCAAGAGAACACCGCAAATAACCGCTTTCATCAACACTGCCTATTAAGAATTTTGCGATCTGTAACTCTTCTTCATCCAGACGAAAAGTGTTCAACTGACTCTGTAAATGCTGCGTAAATGAAGTGCCAGAAGCATAAGGTATCTGCTTATCATCGTCGTCGGCACTGTAATTATTGGCATTTAAACGGTAACTGGGTACCTCATCATCAGAGAGATAATCATCTACATTGATCTCTGTCTCTATGGTTTCCGTTTCTGGTTCCTCTTGGTCTGTATTGTCAAACTCGTCATATTCATCTTTAATTTCCTCTTTGCCAGAATCTAGCGCAGGATTTTCCTCTAGCTCTTGCTTTACGCGCTGTTCAAAAGCCTGCGTAGGCAACTGAATCAGTTTCATCAACTGAATCTGCTGCGGAGAGAGCTTTTGTGAAAGTTTAAAATTTAATTGTTGTTTGAGCATAAATCAGCAATAATAACACAAAAATAAGCAAATAAGGCGTGAAATTGACATCCAGAAAAAGCGTAAACGGATAAAATGCACTTTCCGTATTTTAGTTAGGGGTTGTAATAAAATAAAGTGTACTGAATTGACAATGTTATTTTATGCATTAACAAGGCAAAAAACGCAGCTTTTGCTGTAGCTAAAGCGAGGCTTTTTAACGAAGTTAGTGCGCAAAAGAACAAGTCAAAATGTATAGGTTATTTCATTACAAACCCTTAGTGTCTTGCCAAGGCTATTGTATTGGTTAAGCCGCCATTATTTTTTATCTAACCAAGGCAAAAATTCGTAGCATAGCCATAGCTACGGAACTATTTTTTAACGCGGAACATATGAAAAAGAACAAGGCTTTGGCCAACTAAAATAAAGCTGACACGGCACAAGTAGCTTTCTGCTTACTTCAACACGCTTCTAATGTACGATCAAAATTGCATCAAGGTTTAAAACTCGGCATTCTGCGGAAAACGGGGATACGGGATCACATCGCGAATATTGCCCATTCCGGTCACAAACAATACCAGTCGCTCAAAGCCTAGCCCAAAACCACTATGCACGCACGTACCAAACCTTCTTGTATCTAGATACCACCACAGTTCTTCCTCGGAAATATCTAGTGCCCTCATTTTTTCCTGCAGTACTTCCAAGCGTTCTTCCCTTTGTGAGCCACCTACAATTTCTCCGATTCCGGGAAAAAGTATGTCCATGGCGCGCACCGTTTTCTGATCATCATTAAGGCGCATATAAAAGGCCTTTATCTTTGCGGGATAATCAAAAAGTATCACTGGACATTTAAAATGTTTTTCCACCAGATAGCGCTCATGCTCACTTTGCAGATCTGCCCCCCACTCTTCGATAGGATATTTAAATTGTTTTTTCTTGTTGGGCTTAGAATTTTTAAGAATTTCAATAGCTTCGGTATAGCTTACTCTTTTGAAGTTGGTTTCAAGCACGAAATTCAGTTTTTCAAGTAGTTTCATGGGCGCACGATCGGCTGTTGGCTTTGATTTATCCTCATCGATCAACCGCTGCTCTAAAAATTCCAGATCGTCCTGACAATGTTCCATTGCATATTTTATCACAAACTGAATAAAATCTTCTGCCAAATCCATGTTTCCATCAAGATCACAAAAGGCCATTTCTGGCTCTATCATCCAGAATTCGGCAAGATGTCGCGAAGTATTGCTGTTTTCCGCCCTAAAAGTGGGGCCAAAAGTATAGACCTTACCAAGACCCATGGCAAAGGTTTCGGCTTCCAACTGACCAGAAACCGTTAGATTGGTCTCTTTTCCGAAGAAATCCTTTTTGAAATCTATGGATCCGTCCTCCTTTTTGTGGGGATTTTGCAGATCCATCGCGGTGACCTTGAACATCTCACCAGCACCTTCTGCATCGCTTCCGGTGATCACAGGTGTATGCACATTGAAATATCCGTTTTCCTGAAAATAATGATGAATGGCATAGGAAAGCTTGGAACGCACACGCATCACCGCACCAAAGGTATTGGTACGTACGCGCAGGTGCGCCTGTTCCCTTAATTTCTCAAGACTGTGCTTTTTTGGCTGCAAGATTGTGCGCTTCACCTCTTCTGGATCGGCATCGCCCAGAATGGTTATTTTTGAAGCGGTCAGCTCAACCCGCTGGCCACCGCCCTGACTTTCCACAAGAGTGCCTTTTACGGCAATGGCGGCCCCCACTGTGATGCGCTTGAGCAGCACGGGATCGGTCTGTTCAAAATCCACCACACATTGGAGGTTGTTTATGGTAGAACCGTCGTTTAAGGCTATAAACCGGTTCGCCCTAAAGGAGCGCACCCAGCCTTTTATCTCAAGTTCCTGATGTTTGGGCTCTTGGCCCAGTATATGCTGTATGTTTTCCTGTATCATTATCTTTGTTTGTGCTATCTGCTATATGCGCAAAGATAATTTTTACTGGGTAGCTTGTCAAACCTTATTCTTAATTGATTCGTATTCTAAAGAAATCAATCCTTAAAACGCCTTATAACATAAGCGCGCACCAATTCTGTAGTTAGGCCAAAAGCAACATGGGCGATCAGTTCATTGACCTGCAATTTCATCGGGATATCTTCAGGATCTTCTTTCATGCCTAACATTGGCAATGAGGTCTCATGTGTGGCAACCCAAGTGGTAGCGCCTAGCATCGCGCCCTCAAAAAGGCTGGTTTCCAAATCATCCCGCTTACCATAGCCATAAGTTGCACCAATACTCGCCCCGAAAGGGAAATTGACAAATTGCTCGGCCAGCTCTTTGTTACTGGCGCTAATGGGTTCTCCCGTAACTTGAACCGAAAGCTCATCGACCATTTTTAACTGTGCCGATTTCGTATTGGGCTTTCTCACGGGCAAAACCCTTTCTATGGCAACTTTTACCAATGTGCCAGCTAGTCCACCCAAAACACCAGAAATCAAACCCCGGCTCACATTTGAGGCCAGAGTATCTTTCTCTAGCCAAGCTTCTACGTCTGTACTCATGATTTTTTTAATTTGAGCCAAAGTTAGAAAAACGCAACAACTGCCAACTTGCATTTAACACGGTTTTTAAGGCTTTTAAAATTCAGTGGGATTTGGCTTTCGCCGAAACTCATAACGCTTTGCCCAGCAGCTGCATAAAGGTTTCCATTTTTGAAGGTTCAAGCCAGCGTACCACCGCTACAAGATCCTGCGCTTTATCAACAATTATAAAATTACCGCCAAAACCTGCCGCATAATAGATATCTTCGGAAACTCCTTCCCAATGACGCGGCCCTTGGGTATTGAGCCACCACATATATCCATAATTTTCATTGGGCACAGAAGGCTGCATGGCTTCTTTGATCCATTCTTCCGCGATAAGCTGTTCTTCCTCCCACTTACCGTTGTTGAGGAACAACAATCCAAAACGCGCCATATCTGCCGTACTCATGAACATTCCCCCACCAGAATGACCGCCACCGGTAACCGCTTGCATATTTAGACCATCTATTACCGTAAAGGCATCCTCATAACCAAACCAGCGCCACGTTGTTGAAGCGCCTATGGGATCCATGATTTTCTCTTTTAAAACCATAGGGAGCGGTTTGCGCCAGACCTGCGTAAGTGAAAACGCCAGTACGTTTACACGGACATCATTATATTCAAAAACGGATCCCGGCGTGTTCAGCTTACGGTAGCGCCAGTCATCCAGTCCGCCTTCCTCTGGCGGACGGTCTGCCCAGTCGCCAGCGCCCCAGAGCGCCCCGCTCCAGTCAGAATTTTGCTGCAAAAGTTGCTTCCAGTTAATGCCTGCATTGTGTGCTCCGTCAAAAGTGCCGTCCCAAACATATTGAGCAACAGAATCATTGACCGCGCTAATAAGACCTTCTCCCACCGCGAGTCCGGCAACAGTAGAAAGAAAACTTTTGGTCACGCTAAAGGTCATATCCACGCGCTGTATATCTCCCCACGAGGCGACCAAATATCCATTCTTAAGAATCATCCCCGCTGGGCCACCGCGTTTTTTAGTGGGCCCTTGGATACTGTGAAAAGGTTCGCTCTCGAAGCCTTTGAGAATGGCCTGTCGCAGATCTCGCGAACCAGAATACTCATTGGCTTTGGCC
>JBDNGW010000113.1:0-5236 GCA_041689735.1 Leeuwenhoekiella sp.
GATCTCACTGTTCCAGGATTTTCCGTAGGGCGGGTTGGACAGCATATAGTCAAAAGCGGTACCGGCAAATTCATCTACAGACAAGGTCGAACCCACGCGAATGTTCTCGGGATTATTTCCCTTGATCATCATGTCACTTTTACAAATGGCGTAGGTCTCGTCGTTGATTTCTTTACCATAGAGGTACACATCGCCCAGTGCTTTTATCGCGCCTTCTTCATCTTTGATAAAATTTTGAGATTCGGTCAGCATTCCACCGCTACCGCAAGCAGGATCATAAATGGTCATTACCGGCGGAAGGTTCTGTTTAACCGGTTCAAAAACCAGGTGCGTCATCAGCTCGATAACTTCGCGGGGCGTAAAATGCTCCCCGGCTTCCTCATTGTTTTCTTCATTGAATTTCCTGATGAGTTCTTCAAACACATAACCCATTCCCAGATTGGTCAATTCGGTAAGTTTTCTACCTTCGGGATCCGTTTTTTCGTGCGGCGTTAGGTTAATATATGGCGATGTGAATTTCTCCAGTACGTTGAGCAAAACATCCTTACTGGCCATGTGCCTGATCTGGCTCTTCAGGTTGAATTTATCTATGATCTCTTTTACATTACTGCTGAAACCGCCCAAATATTCTTCAAAATTTGCCTGAAGGATCTGCTGGCTGTTGGTTGCGGTATCGTGCAAGCGTTGCAACGTCCATTTACTGGTATTGTAATACACATAGCCCGAAGCATCTTTGAGTCCGCCATCTTCAAATTCCACAAACTTCATGTCCTCTTTCTGAAACCTTACTTCTTCAAGAACGGCATCTTTTGTGATTTCCAAAAGTGCATCCAGGCGGCGCAAAACCACCATGGGCAAGATCACATCGCGGTATTTGCCCCGTACGTAAACATCACGCAGGCAGTCGTCTGCAATAGACCATATAAAAGAAACGAGTTTGTTATGTACTTGATGCGTCATGTGCGATTGGGATTTTATTCTATGAGGGCATGAATGTAAGGGAAACCTGTTAAAAACCGGCCAAAAACCGCTGATATTAGATGAAATTCACTGATTTCAGTTTGTGACTTTCATGGCATGCTGTGGAGTTATTGTTTGAGTTTTATTAATAATGGAACTAAATTTGGACTTCGCAATTATGTTGCGGAGCTAGAATAACAGGATTTGGTTGGTCTGATTCGATCCATTTAAACTGACCCATTCTGGGAAATATGAGTAAAAATCAGAAGTAAAGAACATGTCTTAGCCTTAGACATTTGAATTTTAGCTTTATAATCGTAGGACTGATATCAATGTATCCATTTATTTATTGAACTTAAAGCGCCTTTAAAATTTTAGACTTTTCAAATTTATTAATCCCTATAAAGAAAGTAACCAGAGCTAGGCCTTATTCTTAAGTTTTGTTACTTTTTTTAAAGCTGGATGTTTTTTTACTATTCATTATCAATTGGTCAGTTCAATTTTTGCAAGTCACTCCCAATTCTTGAAATTATCTTTTCCGGTATATCCAGTTCTTTGGCTATTTCTTCCCAACGGGTTACGAGTTTTTGAATATCTGCAATGATTGCCTTAGGATTTTTGATGACAAATTTTTCAGCAATCGCTAAAAGATCTTTAGTGGAAATAGTTGTCCGCTTTCCATTAATAGACAAAGCTCTTGAGGTTGTTTTAAATGTAATAAGAGGATTGAGGGCATAAGTCAAATCATAAGCATGGCCTAAATTCCAACTGTTTATCTCTTTATTGTATATAAAACTGTGGTTCTTTAAATGGTCATCCACATTTTTGAAAACTAAATTGAAAACCATCCGCTTAAACAATTGTTGCACGTCTTTATGAGGCACTTCCAGTCCCAAAGCTACCATGAATACATTCTCATAAGAAGAATTTTCCGGCTGACTTTTAAAATCCCAGCCCGTCAAACCGGTAACGGTCAGTACATGTTGTTTTTCTCCGTGCTGTCTATCGTATCTTAGCGTTGCGAAATGTTTATTTTCAATAAGCTTAGAAGGCATCATATCAATACCAGCTTCTTGCGCAAGCAAGTAATAGGCATATTCTACTTTTTCTTTATTGTAGCCATCGCGCGCATCAATATGCAACTTTACCAAATAATGATTAAAATCGGCGCTGGTTTCTTTGTCGCCAGCAATGATTTCCCCTGTTTCTTTATGTTCCGAAATTAAAATTTTTGGTCTGGCACCACCTGCTGAAGTTCCTATTCTGAACATATTTAATAAGGATAACTCGCTTAAATCTTTACCTGCGGTATCTTCTTTTAATTGGAGTACTTTTTGTAAAACGGTGATTACTTCATCAATATTTATCTGCGATGTATTTGGCAATTCTTTAATGGGTTTATACTCCAGCGCTCCTATACCACGATCCGCCACATAAGCCAATTGCTCCAGTGGTGTTACGTTCTCAATGCCTCGTGCGGTCAACCATTCTTGAAATATGATATTACCAAAAGTATCTGGTAAGGAATCGGCAATCATAGGCGGCAAACCTTGAAAAGTGTCTTGTTGGTATGCCGTAAATACCTGAGCTGGTTTGATGCGTTTGAAAATAAACGGAAATAGTTTTGAATACTGCCCCGAATCCAGGAAATCAGGATTGTATTGAAAAAAGGTTTTTCTTTGATCGAGATCATATCCCAATTTCCCTATCTCTTGGCCAAAAGCCATAATATTCATTATTTTATCTCTAGCCATTTATTCGTAGTATCAATATAGTGAAATATCATTTTGATCAGTAATCGTCTTATCTATTTCTGCTACAATTGATTGTAATAACCCGAAATGATTGGCTACTTTCAACACATTATCAAGTGTGGCATTTTTACCGTTCTCGATGTTTTGAATAGTTGTGCTAGATACATCCAGTACCTCAGCCAAGTCTTCTCGAGATAGATCATTTGATTTACGAAGCATTTTACACGCCTCGCCAATCTTGACTTTTACGTCTTTTATTGTTGTTATTTCTAACATATTTACCATTATAATGGCTAAATATACATAAAACCGACTAATATAACCATTGTAATGGTTATATATTTTTTCGTTTGCCTGAACAATTTCAAAATGGCTTTATCCTTTTCAACCAATTGAATTGCGAAGTATATTCGTGTCCATCATTTCATTGACTATAAAATCAAAATAAAGCGCGTATCGAAAATCTAGAATTAGTGCCTGTAAAGAAACTTTGACTTTCATTATTCCACTTAGCGTTTTCTCAACGTCCAAGATTTACTTGGTACTGCACAGCTCGACGATTGTATATAGATTTCCATCAACTTCCGTTTCGATCCAACGGTAGTCTCTTGCTTTCCATTTTATGCTGGTTTTTTTGTAAATCGAGAGTTCGTGACTGCTGTAATGCTAGTAGTTCACCGAATGGAAAAGTGCTCTTATAGCTCGGGCAACTCCTCATTTTCAAATAAAACAGCTATTATGTGCCGATCCTTATCGTCATATATGGACTTATTTAAAGCAATACATGTGGGCAATTGAAAATGGCGATCAAAACAGGTTCTGTAAAAGTTTACGCAATCGCTCAGCTTTATTTTTCCAGTTAATGGAAAAGTGTTTGGATTCATTTTTTCATAACTCCCGTAAAAACTGGCAATGCTCAATAAAGCCTGAGCGGTTATCTCGTTTTCCAGTATTAAGTCAGCATCGGCAATAACGTACATAAAAAGCATGCTGCGGTCTTCGGCATAATCATCTTGGGTAGCGATCAAATAATTGTTCGTCATAAAAAAATTAAGCGCTTGAACATAGTTGATATAGTCATTTCCTAAAACCTCCCGATGCTGTTCAAAAAAACCGAGCCAAGCCAAATAGCGCGCTCGTTGATGCGCAAAAAGCGAAAAACAATCAGGCCCATATTGCCAGAAATCCACCGTGGAACTTATTTCAATATTAAAACGAACCGGAGATTCATGCAATGTGGGTTGGGCAGGTGTATATTCGTACAATGGTTTTTCTTTCATAAAACAAAGATTGGCTTTTACTCCGCCAGAAGATGTCGGGGAAAATTATTTTGAATTTTAAATTTTAAATGTTGAATGGATGACAAATGTCACTTCGAGTGTCCCGATTTTTTTATCGGGATGTATCGAGAAGCGTTGTTACCTAAAATTTAATGGCAAGGAACATCTAAGTTTCACCAAGGCTCTCAATACACGCTCCTACCGTCGCGCACTCGAGCTGACATTAAAGGTCCTTCGATTGTTCCAATTTTTCATCGGAATTTAACTGCCTGTAGTGACCTTGGACAAGCAGATCGAGAAGCGTTTGACGAGAGCTGGTCTTCGAGTTTTTTTGGATGAAGCGACAGCTGAAATCAGAAATGTATCGAGAAGCGTTTAATTCAACCAAGGCTCTCGACCTGCCTCGCCGACAGGCAGGTAAATGCTCATACCTTCGCGCACTCGAGCTGACAATCAAACCCTTTCTTCCCAAGCCTTTCTCGATACATCCCGATGAAAAATCGGGACACTCGAAATGACATTTTATTTGAGTTTATTAGGATTTATTAAATTCATTTTATCAATACAAATCCAGCGTTTCCTCCAGCATTTCCTTGATTTCTTTGCGTAATTCCGGTGGGGAAATTACTGCGGCTAGACTTCCCATTTTTAAGATCTGCACCTTAAATTCATAGTTTGGGATGAGTTGGTAGGTTACGGTGCCGTAAGTTTCACTTGGCGTCCAATCTATTTTTTGGGAGTGATGCAAGGGTAGACTTTGCAGGTATTTTAAATGTTTGTGAAATACACGCAATTGGATCTTTTTTATCTTTCCGTTGCCATCGCTAAAATTCAGGCCCACGATCTTGTGGAACTGGTTGAGTTGCTCTTCAAAATCTTTTGCATTCAGCATGGCGCTACCACTTACTTCCAGTGCCGCGATGCGATCGATGCCAAAAGTGCGGATCTCATCCTTGCCTTCCGGAACTCCAATCACGTACCAGCGGTTTAGATATTCCTTGATCATAAATGGCGTGATCGTGTAGGACTTTTGGGTTTCCTCCCAATAATTAACGTGCGTAAAATGGATTTTTTGCTTTTGCTGAATGGCCAATAAAATCGGTCTAAGGATCTGTATAGAAATAACCTGCCCGTTTCTACTTGTTCTTTTGCTCGCCCACTGCGCCTGCCTTTGCCGGTAGGCAGGTTGAAAATACTCGTCATAGCTACGGCTATGCCTGCGTTTTTCGCCTTGTGGTCAAA
>JBDNGW010000114.1:0-6131 GCA_041689735.1 Leeuwenhoekiella sp.
GAGAGTCAGGTGCTCTAACCAACTGAGCTATAGGACCAATTCTTTATTCAACAATATACTCTTATAATCCCGAAGGAACCACCTGTCCCGAAAGCTTTCGGGAGAGTCAGGTGCTCTAACCAACTGAGCTATAGGACCAATATTAAAACATACATACTGCGGCCGCAAAAATAAGCCTATTTTTTTAAGGGCGCAAATAATTTATGGGCAGTTTGCCTAATCCCTTTCGGGTAAATCTGGGGTAAGCACGTCCTGGCAAAGTTCTATAAGTATGCCACCGGCACTTTTGGGGTGTACAAAAGCTACCCATTTATTGTCTGCACCACGTCTGGGCTCTTCATCTATAAGGATAAACCCTTCCTCTTTTAAGCGTTTCATCTCTCCTTTAATGTTATCTACACCATAGGCCACATGGTGCAGACCTTCTCCATTATTCTTTAAAAATTTCGCGATAGCGCTATTACCTGTAACGTCCTCAAGCAACTCTACCTTGCTTTCCCCCAACTTAAAAAACGAGGTATTTACGTCTTCATTTTCCACGTGCTCTATTTTATAATGTGCTTTGCCTAGCAGCTTTTTATAAAATATATTGCCCTCTTCCAGACTTTTTACCGCGATGCCTATATGATCTATTTTTTCCATTTTATATTTTAAATTTTGTTGTTCTATAAAACTCATAAAATTTTTGCGAGCCTAACTTGGACAATGACTGGAGCTGCTTATGGCATTGGAGACCCGCCTATAATACTATTTTGACTGATTTTAGGGCACCTGTAAAAACCCGACTTCGGCCGGTAGCTTGTCCTTTTTCCCAGCTACTTCGCCTACCTCCGTACCTTCCTGTCGTGCCTTGGCAGGCAGGTTTTCAAAATAGTTCTGCTGAGCCTGTCGAAGTACTCATTTAGCCGCGCTAAACTCCTTTTTGACGCCTCGTTTCTGAAAAAAATCAATGCGTCTGCCTGCCGGCAAAGGCAGACTATCTTTCTAAACTGGGTTATTACAGGTGCCCTTGATTTTTGAGCGCTTGATTAAAACATATTCCGCTAACTATAATTTTGGGAATATATAAAGTTGTTGCCTTGCTTTTTTGCTGAAAAACAATTTGTGGCTCCAATGCGATCCGTTCAAAACATTTTGTAAGGTTCAACTTCTTTTAAAGCCTTTTCCTTTGACGTACGGTTCAGGGAAAATGCCGCACTGATAAGTCCAAGGTGAGTAAAAGCCTGCGGAAAGTTGCCTAGTTGCTCAGCCGCTAAACTTACCTCCTCGGCAAAAAGCCCCAAATGATTGCCATAACCCAAAAGCTTTTCAAAATAATGGTTTGCCTTCTCAACTTGTCCGCCACGAGAAAGACATTCAATATACCAGAACGCCGCGATTAGAAAGGTGCCTTCCTTGTTTTTAGTGTCTTTTTGATCGGGGTAGCTATTGCCCAGATTACGATAGACCAGGACATCAGACATCAGGTTTTCCTCAATGACTTTTAGTGTCTTTTTCCATTTAAAATCATAAGGACTTATGATCCTAACGAGTGGCATCATGAGCATAGAGGCATCTACGGTTTTTGCACCCTTGTAATGCACAAATGATTGCAGGTCTTCATCCCAAAAATTCTCATAAATATCCTTAAATATGAGATCTCTGTTTTTCTCCCAAACTTTTTTACCTGGAAATGATCTTTTGGCCGTAAGTCTTATCGCCCGGTCCAGCGCCACCCAGCACATCATTCTTGAATATAAGTATTCTTCCTTAAACTCGCGCACCTCCCATATACCATGGTCTTTTTTTTGCCAATTTTTACATACAAAATCGATCATTTTGACGATTTTCTGCCAGAAACCATAATCTATGGGCTCGCCGTATTTGTCAAATAAATAGATCGTATCCATCAGTTCACCATAAATATCAAGTTGCAGCTGCTCTGTTGCTGCATTACCTATGCGTACGGGACTTGAACCTTTGTAACCTTCCCAGTGATCTAAGGTAGATTCGGTCAGATCTGCCGCACCGTGGTACCTGTACATAATCTGCAATTCTACCTGCTTTTCTACTTCACTTTCTATCTGCTTATAGACCCAAGTAACAAAACGGGAAGCTTCGGTAAGAAAACCGAGCCGTATAAACGCATACATGGTAAAGGCTGCATCCCGGATCCAAGTGTAGCGATAATCCCAATTTTTATCACCGCCCACGTGTTCAGGAAATGAAAAAGTGGCCGCAGCGATCGTAGAGCCATATCTCGAGGAGGTAAGGAGCTTCAGCGTGATGATGGAACGCTCTACATAATTCCTCCAGTTGCCCTGATAACTGGATGTTTTTATCCATTTTTCCCAAAAATGTTTGGTTTTGCTGAGTTTATCAAGGGTATTCTCCTTTAGATCCCCGGGATCCCAAGATTGTGCTTCTTCATCTTTGTATTCTTCAAATTGAAAAATGGCCACTTCCCCTTCTTTAAGTGAAAAGCCCATTTGGTTCTCATCGTCCTTCAGCGCGAGCGGAATATTACTTTTTAACGCAAGCGAAATACAGTTCTTCTCTTCACAGGGAAAGGCAACATGGAATTCAGAGAGCGGGGTGACCTTATGAGCTGCCCTCCCATAACTATATTTTATAGACAGAGCTACTTCAAATTTAGAATCGCCCCGAATGACCTTAACTACCCGTATAAGTTCGCTGGGAGCTTGAGGGTCCTCCGGATTTGGCATAAAATCAATATATTCAATGGTGGCTTTTTCAGAAAAAAACCTGGTGGTCAATAGTGCAGTCTGATTTATGTATTGCTGCTTGCAGGTAAAACCATCCCCTTTTGGAAGAATATTGAAAAAACCACCCTTCTTTTCATCTAATAACTTGGCAAATACGGATGGCGAATCATAATGCGGGTAGCATAAAAAATCTATAGAACCTTTTTTATGAACGAGCGCAACGGTTTTACAATCGCCAATAACCCCGTATTCACCTATGGGGTTGTAGTTGGATTTTTCTTCTTTCAAAATAAAATAATCTAGATAAATTAAAGGTTTAACTACGCTGTTGCTCAAATATAAGAAGTAAATACAGTCACTTCTTGTAACATTAGGATTTTGTTATACTTTATTCCAATAGGTGAAAAAATAAATTATTTGTGCTGCAGATGCCTTTAGCGTTTCACCGCAATTAATCATCTCGAGGCATATTCAAGGGATATGGACGGAGAAGATTTAGCATTTCCTCCCAGGGGGTCTGGATATAAAACCCGCCGGTGCGATTAAAACCGTATTTTTGCCCTATGGAAACAAATAGACAGAAAAAAGTAGCGGGCGTACTGCAAAAAGACCTTGTGGATGTTTTACAGAAAGCCATGCTTGAGGCCGGGGTAAAAGATATGATCATTTCGGTGAGCAAGGTGAACGTGACCTCAGATCTCTCACAGGCCAAGGTACACGTGAGCGTTTTTCCCAACAAACGTGCCAGTGAAATATTGACCGAGCTCAAAGAGCTTAAGCCTTTTATCAAACATGAGATCGCCCAGCGTACGCGCCACCAATTGCGCCGTATGCCAGAACTTCATTTTTTTATAGACGATTCGTTGGAATATATAGACGGTATTGACCAGTCGCTTAAAGGCGGCGACGATCCCATCGAAAACCCAGAGCTACTGCCACGTCGCAAGAAATCATAAATTCCAGATTTTGAAATTCCCTCTGTTTATAGCCAAGCGATATTTGTTTTCACGCAGTAGCAACAATGCTATAAACATTATTACCATCATTTCTGCACTCAGCATTATTGCCGGGTCTGCAGCGCTTTTTATCGTGCTTTCGGGATTTTCTGGGCTCAAGGAATTCAGCCTTTCCTTTTCTTCGGTTTTTGACCCAGATCTTAAAGTACTTCCGGCAACCGGGAAAACATTTGAATTTACTTCAGCGGAAGCCCAAAAATTGGATAGCCTTCCCGAAGTGGCCCAATTTTCTAAAATAATTGAAGAACGTGCTTTTCTGGAATTTAAGGGTAAAAATCACATGGCCTTTATTAAAGGCGTAGATGCTAATTATTCCGAAGTAAACAACGTGGACAGTACGCTTATCTTTGGCAGTTGGATCAGTCAAGAGGAGCCCGTAAGCGTTATAGGCATTGGCATCAACCGAATTTTATCTGTAGGGTTAAATAACTTTAATGATCTCCTGCAGATTATGGTGCCAAAACCGGGCACGGGGCAGATCACGAATCCTTCTCAGGCATTTAGTACGTCTAAAGTTTTGGTTACGGGCATGTATCAGGTCAATGAAGATCTTGATGATGATTATGTGTTCACCTCGATCAATTTTGCCCGCAGCTTACTGAATTATGACGAAAACCAACTGAGTTCTGTCGAGTTAAAACTGGCGCCGGGAACAGACCCTGAAGTGGCCGCTGAACACGTGCAAGAACTGCTGGGCGATGGCGTTCAGGTAAAAACGCGCATTCAGCTCAACGATAAGCTGTACAAAATGCTCAATACCGAAAACCTGGCTGTTTATCTCATTTTTACGTTGGTCTTGATCATCGCGCTTTTTAACCTGGTGGGAAGTATCATTATGATTATTCTGGACAAACGGGAGAATATCAAAACCCTGCACAGTCTTGGGGCCAATTATAAAGAAATAAAGCAGGTTTTTTTCCTTCAGGGCGCTATGATGACCTTTTTTGGTGGCGTTTTTGGTCTGCTCATCGGTGTGGCCGTTGTGGCTGCGCAGTTACAGTTTGACCTTGTGATGATCACGCCCCAGCTTCCCTATCCCATGCAACTTACTATTGTAAATATTGTGGTGGTGCTCCTTACTATTTCCATTCTGGGAATTCTGGCTTCTAAGGCGGCCGCGAGTAGGGTTTCGCCTAAATTGAATGAATAGACTTCCTCCCCCAGCCCCTCCGAAGGAGGGGAGCTTTTACTCAGACGTTAATTTGATGTTGCAAAATGAGTATGGAAAACATTCCGGATTTTTCCGCTGTAGGTAAAAACCCGTATCTAAAAAACGTTCAAAAGGTCTTGAAAACGGGCTAAAATCATTAAAAAAGAAACTATTTACCTGAGTTCGATATAGTATTTTGTGGCACTGAAAGCTGTCATTTCGAGTGATTTTTATAGAAAATCGTTTCGAGAAAAGACAACTTTCAATCGATAATTGCAGTTCTTGACACATAATTCCTTCAGAATTTCACGCGATCTGAAATATTTTTATAAGCTCGAACTCACGTTATTAATTGATAGAGAATCACTGTTTTCACGACTTTGTAACGCTCAAAAAATCGTATGCAGTCACCTTTTTTTACTCCTTCCCTTGGGCCTGCCTGCCAAAGGCACGTAGGCAGGGGAGGTTGGGTGGGGATCTCTATGACTTCGGTCTTTTTTCGTTTATAAGTCGGTAAATGAGGATTGCGGTACGTTTGGTGAGCGCTTCAATGGTATTTAGGTTTACGGTTTCTTCTGGCGTATGCGCGCCGTCACCCATGGTGCCAAGTCCGTCTAGCGCCGCAACATATTCTGCAATAAAAGAAACATCTGCAGCGCCGCGTTTACCCGGATCATACGCTTCAACTGCCGGCTGACCTAGATCACGGCTCACCTGATCGAGCTCTTTTAAAAGCGCATAATTGGCTTCGGTAGGGCGCATTGCGGGATAACTATCTGTAAAAGTAATAGTGGCGCTGGTCTGCGGCAGATTATTAGCTACGATTTCCCGCATTTTAACGCGAGCATTTTCCTTTTGTTCTTCCGAAATAAAACGCAGTCCACCGTCTGCGAAAGCGGTCTGGGCGACAACATTGCTTTTACCAAAAACCTCGCCCCTGCTTTTTTCCTCATCCACCTTTATTGTAGTTCCGCCCAGCATCATCCCAGGATTGAACGTAAGCAGTTCTTCGCCTTTTACATCGGTGTAAAATTGATGCAGGATTCGAGCCAATTCAAAATTAGCTCCAGCACCAGTATTTTCATTAAAGATACCTGAAGAATGTGCACGTTTTCCGGTCACTTCCACCTTCCATCCAGAAGAACCACGGCGGGCCACGGTGGCATTATCATAGCCGGTGGAAGTTTCAAAACCAAGCGCGACATCACTGCGTTTTGCAGCTTCAATAATGGCTTTTCGGCTTATATTGAGCGGTTTCCC
>JBDNGW010000115.1:0-4772 GCA_041689735.1 Leeuwenhoekiella sp.
GGCTGCCCAGCGACGTATGGAAAATCTTAAACACGAACTTATGAAGTTGAAAGAAGCAGAGCAGGAGCAAGGACAGGAACAGAAACGGGAATCCCAAAGTAATAGAAAATTCTTTAGCAATGATGCGATAAGTATTGAAAAGGAAGCAAAGAATTATTTCAACACCAAAGAGCTTTTAAACCGGGAACCATTGCCGCTTAATGGGGATTATAAGATTAAAGTGCAACGCTACTTTAATGGAATTAATGAAAGCAATGGAGGCAATGATTGAATTTAATAGTCAGAATGAGTTTAAATTGGTTAATGAAACCGCATATACAATTTGGTTAAACAGTGTTGCTGCAAGCGAAGACCGGGAAATTCAAGATTTGGGTTATGTGGTTTGCTCTGATAATTTCTTATTGGATATTAATCAGCGTTATCTAGAACATGACACGCTTACAGATATAATCACTTTTGATTACTGTGTTGAAGAAAGGTTGTCCGGTGAAATCTATATTAGCACTGATCGAGTAAAGGAAAATGCCAGCCAATTTAACGTGGAATTTCTAACGGAACTGCAGCGCGTTATGGTGCACGGTTTGCTTCATTTATGTGGATACGGCGATAAGGACGATTCTGAAAAGCAATTGATGAGGGAAAAAGAAGCGTACTATATAAGTCAATTTATTATATAATAGGGTTTCTACTGCTATTTATCTAATATTTAGTAACTTTGCGACCATATTTCAAGGGATTACTAATTAAATGTTTCACGTGGAACAATGAGTCTATTTCAAGATACATACGATGTTATTGTAGTGGGAGGCGGTCATGCTGGTTGCGAAGCAGCAGCAGCAGCCGCCAATCGTGGCAGCAAAACACTGCTGGTTACAATGAATTTGCAAACTATCGCGCAAATGTCATGCAATCCTGCCATGGGCGGAATTGCCAAAGGGCAGATTGTACGGGAGATTGATGCCATGGGTGGTTACAGTGGTATTGTTTCAGATCGTACTGCAATACAATTCAAAATGCTGAATATGTCCAAAGGACCTGCTATGTGGAGTCCGCGTGTTCAGAGCGACCGTATGCGCTTCGCGGAAGAGTGGAGGCATATGCTGGAGCAAACGCCCAATCTGGATTTTTACCAGGAAATGGTGGGTTCGCTACTGGTAAATGGAGATCGAATTACAGGCGTTATAACTTCTCTGGGTATTGAAATTAAAGCTAAAAGTGTAGTGCTTACCAATGGTACCTTTTTAAATGGAATTATTCATATTGGCGAAAAGAATTTTGGTGGTGGACGTTCTGGTGATCGAGCTTCCAAAGGGATTACGGAGCAACTTGTAGAATTAGGTTTTGAATCTGGTCGTATGAAAACCGGAACACCACCTCGGGTTGATGGACGATCTCTTGACTTCAGTAAAATGGTTGAGCAGCCTGGGGATGAAAATCCTAAAAAATTCAGTTTTAGTGATAAAACAAAACCACTAGAAACACAGCGGTCTTGTCATTTGGCACATACAAGTACAGAAGTACATGAGATTTTAAAAACTGGTTTTGATCGATCGCCCATGTATAATGGGAATATTCAAAGCACCGGGCCACGTTATTGTCCTTCCATTGAAGATAAAATCCACCGATTTGCAGATAAGGATCGGCATCAACTATTCGTAGAGCCTGAAGGATGGAATACCGTAGAATATTATATTAATGGTTTTTCCACCAGCTTACCAGAAGATGTTCAATTTAAGGCCTTGAGTAGTGTAAAGGGATTTGAAAAAGTCAAATTCTTTAGACCGGGCTATGCGATAGAATATGATTATTTCCCACCTACACAATTGCAACATACACTAGAGACCAAATTGATTTCCGGACTTTATTTCGCTGGTCAGATTAATGGAACAACAGGTTATGAAGAAGCAGCGTGCCAGGGAATGGTGGCAGGTTTAAATGCAAGTTTAAAAGTGGATGAGCAGGAAGCTTTTATTTTGACAAGGAGCGAGGCTTATATTGGTGTACTGATCGATGATTTAATTACTAAGGGGACTGAAGAGCCTTATCGTATGTTCACTTCCAGAGCAGAATATAGAACACTAATGCGACAAGATAATGCAGATACAAGGCTTACGCCATTATCCTACGCCATCGGGTTAGCAAGTAAAGAGCGGTTGAACGCAGTGGAGCAAAAGAGTGAAGAAGCTAAAGATCTGATTCAATTCTTTGAAGATACCAGTATTCTGCCAGAGGAAATTAATCCCATTTTAGAAGAGCGAGGATCTGCTCTTATGCCTCAATCAGATAAAATGGCCAAGGTCTTTAGAAGACCGCAGATTTCATTAGACGATATGTTACAACTGAATGACGTTAAAAATTATGTAGCGGATCACGCATTGTCTCAAGAAGTTTTAGAACAAGCGGCAATTCAAATCAAATATGCGGGTTATATTGAAAAGGAGAAGGCGAATGCAGATAAATTACAACGCCTTGAAAATATACGGATCCCTGGTGATTTTGATTATAAGAAACTAAAATCACTATCCTTTGAGGCGCGCGAAAAATTGAGCAAAATCCAACCTACTTCTATTTCGCAGGCATCTAGAATAAGTGGCGTTTCACCCAGTGATATTTCAGTTATGTTAGTTTATATGGGTCGATAATATAATGTTCCACGTGAAACACTCCGTTTATAAATTGCTTAGTTCTACTGGAAATAGCCTGTAAAGAATCTGCAAATCGCCTAGAAATAGAAATTTTTGGCAATTTTCCAATATTAGTTTAATACTTATCTTGTGGCATTTTTAGACAAAAAACCATTTTCTGTAAAAGATCATTCCATAAGTCAAGAAGATTTTGAACTCCGTTATGATGATAGGTATGAGATGTGGAATACATTTCCAAAACCTTTATTGAAAGATCTTGATGCTTATTATAAAAGTGCCGCATATATTTCTCATACAGATTCTAAATTTTCATTGATTGATAAATTGTACCAACAAGTTAAAAAATGGATGTTGGCTTATAAGTTCAAATTGATTGAACACTATCAGTCTTCCGGTCGTATGTTGGATTTGGGTGCAGGAACAGGGGATTTTCTAGGAGAGGCAAAAAATAGGAATTGGAAAGTTTCTGGCATAGAACCTAGTTTGCAAGCAAGGAATTTGGCGGAATCAAAGGGGATATTTTTACAAACTGATTTATCAGAAATTTCCGGCAACTTTGACGTAATTACGTTGTGGCATGTTTTGGAACACGTCCATGATCTAAAGACTTATATTAAATTTCTAAAGACACATCTTTCAGAAAATGGAATACTGGTTATAGCCGTTCCTAATTTCAAAAGCAAGGACGCTGAAAAATATGGTTCCTTTTGGGCGGCTAATGATGTTCCCAGACATCTCTATCATTTTTCCCAAACGGCTATAGTAAAACTTTTTCAAGAAGTGAATTTGGAGTTGGTTCAAACCAAACCTTTATTATTTGATTCCTTTTACGTAAGTATATTATCGGAAAAATACAAAGGGAATAAATTCTCATTATTGCGTGGTATGCTCGCTGGGCTTCATTCTAATCTTTCAGCAATACGAACTAAAGAGTATTCTTCTTTAATATACGTTCTCAAGCATCAAAATAGCAATGAGAGAAGCGCTGTGCGCTCGTTGTATAATAAAACCAAGGTAACATGAAATATTCTTAAAAGCCGCTTAAAAGGACTTAGAATAAACATAATTTTATAGATAAAATCAATTGTAATATTAATCAACATAAGAAATATTTATTTTATTAGTTTTCTGATGTATTCCTTTTAAAATTCAACTTACTTCTTATTTTTGCACAAAATCACAACACTATGAAAAAAATAATTGGAGGTCTATTTTTGGCCTGTACGTTTTTAAGCTGCAATCAGCAAAAAACGGGTTACGTTAATACCGAGAAAATTGTCAAAGAATATAAGACTATGGCAGATACTCAAGAAAAGTATGCCAAGATCAATGACGATTTAATGGCAGAACTTGAGCAAAAGGCAAAAGACTATCAAGGCAAAGTAGAGGAGTATCAGAAAAATCAGGGTTCCATGAAGAACTCAGAACGTAAAAAAACAGAGCAAGACCTAATGGCTCAACGTCAGCAACTGCAACAGGAACAACAAATGCGAGGACGCCAGATCCAACAGGAAAGTCAGGCGGCTATTGATTCCATAATAAAAGAAGTAAAGGACAAGGTGAAAGCTTATGGCGAATCAAATGGTTATGACTTTATTTATGGACAAAACGATGCCGGTAGTATCATGTATGGTAAAGAAAAGTATGATGTGACCGAAGATGTAATAGCGGTGCTAAATAAAACTTCCAAGGGCACTAAGGACAGTATTAAATAAACGGTTTAAAACGACCGAAAATTAACTAAAAAGCCCGGATTTCCGGGCTTTTTTATGCTGATTTGCGATGTAACAATCGAGTAAGTTTAATGGAAAGATCTGTCAATATTATTTTGGCATTCCCATTACGTTCAATGTGGTAGGCCGCATCCTGTAGCTCTGTAATAATGGCTTCAATGTTATTTCCATGCACAAAAGGCGCAAATTTGGCAAGGTCAAATTTGGTCTGCGGTTGAAGGTAAACTAACGATCCCGCTTTATAATTGAGCATTAGCGCCTGCCTAAAAAAGTCTACGCAATAATCAAGAAAGTTTTTTTGCGTCTCCCGGCCTTTCCCGGCAATCTGTTCGCTCCAGGAGATCAGATCCAAAATTGCTTTTTTGTTACCTTTCGCTTTAAAAGCAGTGCGTAC
>JBDNGW010000116.1:0-4099 GCA_041689735.1 Leeuwenhoekiella sp.
CTTTTCAACACAAAAAAAGGAAAATATCTATAAAATTTGTTTTTTAGTCAATTGAGAAGCTTTCCGTTACGAGTTCCGAATTCAAAATTCAGAATTCAAAATTTCCTTCCGTCGCGCACTCGAAGTGACATCATCTTTTCTACACAAAAAAAACAAAAACCTCCATAAACCGGCAATGTAATGCCAATTATGAAGGTTTCTGCTACGAGTTTAAAATTTATAATTCAAAATTCAAAATATTTTTATCTAATTAAAAACCGCTGATGTAGCTGCCATAAAGATCTTTAAAACGCATTCCCTGGGACATACGGTATTTGCTCAGTTTTTTAAATTCGACTAAGCCCCATAATACCAGTTCTTTTAGGAAATACTGATCTTTTTTCTCCACATCGGGTTGATATTCATCAATCAACTCCTGAAGGGGATCAATGGAGTCCAGCAAATCCTTATACTGCTGTTCGGAAAGATCATCGAGCAGCTGAAATTCGGTCTGGTCAAAAAACCAACTTACGATATCCTCATACGGTCCCTTCTGGCTCTTTTGCTCCAGCTTTTTAATTTCGGGAAAATACTGGACAAACTGTGTTTTTACCGCATCACCTATAAGGTTCTGGGCCACGCTGGCAGCACCTTCTTGTTCGCCTTCATAAACCAGTTCTACTTTTCCGGTTATCGAAGGGATCATACCAATAAAATCGCCCAATCGTACCGTGGTCTTTTCTTCATTGGCGATTATGGCGCGCCGTTCTGCCGTACTCAATAAATTTTCAAAAGCGGTGATGCTCATACGCGCGCTTACGCCACTTTTTGAATCTACGTAAGCACTGTGGCGCGCTTCGAAGCTTATCTGTTCCAGTAAATCCTTGGCCAGTTCCGGCACATAAACGGTTTCCTTCTGCCGCTTATCCTGTCTCGCTTCCTGTTCGGTTATAGTACGCGCGATCTCAATTGATTCTGGATAATGAGTAAGGATCTGCGAGCCTATTCGGTCTTTTAGTGGGGTGACAATACTCCCACGGTTTGTATAATCTTCTGGATTTGCGGTGAAGACAAATTGCATGTCCAACGGCAACCGAAGTTTAAAACCACGGATCTGGATATCTCCCTCTTGCAAAATATTGAACAGTGCCACTTGTATGCGCGCCTGTAAATCTGGAAGCTCATTGATAACAAAAATAGAGCGGTTTGCCCTGGGGATCATACCATAATGAATCACGCGATCATCTGCATAGCTCAGTTTAAGATTTGCCGCTTTGATAGGATCTATATCGCCTATTAAATCTGCCACGGTAACATCTGGAGTAGCAAGTTTCTCGTAAAAACGCTCATCGCGGTGTACCCATTCTATGGGCGTATCATCCCCTTTTTCGGCCAAAAGTTCACGGGAATAACGTGAAATGGGACGCATGGGATCATCATTGATCTCAGAGCCGGCAACAACTGGCATCCACTCGTCAAGTAACGTGGTCATTAACCTTGCTAGACGGGTCTTTGCCTGTCCGCGTAGGCCGAGCAGGTTTATATTATGCTTTGATAACAGGGCACGTTCCAATTCTGGAACCACGGTATGTTCATAACCATGGATTCCTTCAAAAGAATTTTTTCCTTCTTTAATGTTTGTGATCAAGTTGGCTCGCAACTCTTCTTTTATACTTCTAGATTGATAACCGGATTTTTTTAATGCTCCGAGTGTTGTTATTTCAGGTTTACTCATAATTTTTTTCTTAGCTCTTAATTTTTAATAGAAATGCGGTTTATACATGTTAGATTTTGTCTGACTTTGGCCAAATCAAAAAGCAATTATTAGACTTTCTTCAACAATCGGAAATAAATATTTCCCAAAACAGTATTTCCTATTTTATACGTAATGCATTCTTATTTTATTCTTATCGTATTCTTTTTTTTCTGTTGGTTTCATAATCCTCAAAGATCATTTCACCTAAACCCTGCAATCCCGTGTAAAAGGCCTTTCCTTGATTTGCTTTGGTAAATTCCCGTACGAATTTCATGAGGTAGGGATCTTCGGCTATCATAAAAGTGGTGATGGGAATTTTTAACTTTCGGGCTTGCCTGGCTTGATCGTAGCATTTATTTATGATATAATCATCAAGGCCAACACTGTTTTTGTAATAGTAACCATCAGCTTCCCGTACACAGCTGGGTTTACCATCAGTGATCATGAAGATCTGTTTGTTGGTATTCCTTTTTCTACGTAGCATATCCATTCCCAGCTGCAGGCCTGCAACCGTATTGGTATGATAAGGTCCAACTTGCAAATAGGGAAGGTCTTTGATTTTTATGGGCCACGCATCGTTGCCAAACACGAGAATATCCAATGTATCTTTTGGATAACGGGTCGTAATGAGTTCTGCGAGCGCCATGGCGACTTTTTTGGCTGGCGTAATGCGATCTTCGCCGTACAAAATCATACTGTGACTGATATCAATCATCAGCACCGTACTCATTTGTGACTTGTGCTGCGTTTGCTCAACTACGAGATCCTCTTCGGTAAGATTGAGATCGTCCATACCATGATTGATCTGGGCATTTTTAAGACTTTCAGTCATAGAAACACGCTCTAACGCATCGCCAAATCGATATTCCCGAAGCTCACCGGTGTGTTCATCGCCATGCCCTATCTTATTGGTCCTATGATTACCACTTCCGCTTTTGCGCAGTTTACCAAAAATCTGATCCAGTGCTCGCTGACGAATGGCACGTTCCGTCTTGGCCGTAATCGCCATTCCCCCTATACCGTCTGGTTTTATTTCTTCACGAATGTATCCCTTTGCTTTGAGGTCTTCTACAAAATCATCAAGGGTATAGTCCTCTGTGGTAAGTTTATATTCTTTATCCAACTCTTTCAACCAGTCCATGGCCTCGTCAAAATCGCCGGAAGTATGGGTGATCAATTCTTTAAAAATTTCTAATAAGTTTTCAAAAGGGGTCTGTTCAGGAGCTTTATAATTCTTGAAAACAAAACCCTTTCTGTGTAAATCTGTGCTCATAACAAGGTTATATTTTTCCGATAACTTTACGTAAATAAACAATTATAGTATCAATGGCATCTTTAACAACCCAACTTCGGACACTAGATTTTTCTTTTTTCCAGCTACTTCGCCTACCTATCGTATCTCGGGTAGATAGATGTCAGTCAAACAGATTATCAAAATAGTTCTGCTGAGCCTCTTGAAGTACTTCTTTAAAAGTATTAAACTCCATTTTTGACGCTTTGTTTCTGAAAGAAATCACGGCAGATGTTTGTTGCATACTCAGGCTATTATTCCAAACTGGAAGATTAGAAGTGGCCTAAAGAAAAATCGCTTAAAATTAGACCAAATAGCCTAGAAATCCATACTGCAAGCGATAAGATTTAGTTAATTCAGTGCGCAAACGCTATAGTGGCTAACAATAAAATGCATTGTTTTATATTAGGATTTTGGCATCAACACGGTATCAATACCATGGATTATTCCATTGGAACCTTTTACATCTGCTTGCTCTACAGTAGCTTTGCCACCATTTGCATCAGTAACTATAACTTTATCGCCATCTAAAGAAGCGGTCAATTTCCCACCTTCTACAGTGCTGATCTCGTATTTTCCATCATTTTCATTAATGGCTTTTACAATATCTGCGGCTGCATAAGAACCGGGAACAACATGGTACGTCAATATACCTGTTAGTTTTGCTTTATTTTCTGGCTTTAAAAGTTCAGTTACAGTACCTTCTGGCAGTTTTGAAAACGCTTGATTCGTAGGTGCAAACACGGTAAATGGTCCGTCACTTTGTAACGTTTCTTCCAGTCCGGCTGCTTGTATCGCTTGCACTAAGGTCGAGAATTGATCGTTAGACATTGCAATGTCTGCTACAGTCTCGTCACTTTCATTCATGGTATCTGCTTCAACTGCCGTAGCATCTTCCTGCTGGGCTTCACCGTCCATCATATTATTATCAGCATCTTTCGGGGTTTCTTTACACGCGGTAAAAAGCATTGTTAAAGCCGCAAATCCAATTATTAACTTTTTCATAGTAATTATTTTAGTTTCAGTAATTCGTTGGTCAAATATAATCCACTCTACCTTAAACAAAAGACACC
>JBDNGW010000117.1:0-9348 GCA_041689735.1 Leeuwenhoekiella sp.
AGAAATCTCGGGTTCGAAAAAACCTTTGAAAACGAAAATCATATCGGAATGATGAAAAACTGGATGCAGCAAACTTTGTAGTGGATAAGTTGAAAGTAATCCATATGTTCACTACTGTAACAAATAATTCTTATTCTACAATTTACATCCTCAAATGATAAAATTCAAAGATTTATAGAATTCTTAGATTCGAAAAAAACCTTTAAAGCAAATATCATTTCGGAATGAAGAAAAACCGGTTGCAGTAGACTCTGTAGCGATTACATTGAAACTAATCCACGCATCCCACCGCAACAAGTAATTCTCATTTTACACTATACAGACTACAGAATACATTTTACAATCTACACTATACAGTCCTTCAATCTACAATCTACTTCCTTTCCTATTGATTGGAAATGCTCCCAGACCCCACCACTTTACTATCCTCGCGCGAAGGTTTTCCGCTGTATTCAATATCGCCAGATCCTGCTACGCGGGCTTTAAGCATGCCTCCGTCACAATTTAAACTGATGTCGCCAGAGCCGGCCAGACTTGCTTCAGCATTGGTTGCTTTGAGTTCGCTGGCATGAATATCGCCGCTGCCACTCAGGGTCAGTTCAACTTCTTCGGTTTTTCCTTTTAAGATAAGATCTCCAGAGCCGCTCAAACTGGCTTTTATGGTTTTGGCCTCAACATCGAGAACAACATCGCCACTACCGGCCAGGGCCGTTGAAAAGGAGGTTGCCACAATTCGATCGCGGCTTACCACATCGCCAGAGCCTGAAAGATTGACTTCATCAAGATCTTTAAAGGGAACAGTGATTGTGATCATATTATTATTGCTTGGCTGTAAGTTGATCCCTTTTTCGGTCTTGATTTCTAACACGTTTCCACGTATTTCCGTAATTACATAATCCAATAGATTGCTTTCGCCTTCCACTTGCACTTTTCCTTCATCGCCTGCGACCAGAAATACATCAAAGAATCCTGCGACATGTACGGCGTCATAGGTTTTAATCTCTATTGGGTTTAATTCCCCGAGGCTTGCCTCGCGTTTTTGAGGAAAGTTTGAAAACGGATGGTTTTCATCAATCAAAAAAAAATTCCTCTAAATGCCTCGTGGGCTTGCCCCGAGGATTATTTACTGGTTTTTGATTGGTTTTAATTTTTCACGAAGGTCACCCCGCCGTATTCTGTATTGATGTTTACCGTGTTGGCAGCATTTGCGCCACCATAATTTCCTTTATAATATTTATCTGAAGATTCTATACGCTTGGTCACGATATCAAAATCCTCTTCCCCAGAAAGCCCGGCATACTGTAGGGAAATGGTGAAGTTAAAATGATAGTCTGGCGCATAACCCAGACGAATACCAGCATAATCAGTCTGTATACTCACATTGCCAGCGGCTGCCGTGAGTTTCTCTATTTTAATGGAACCGTAATCTGCGTTGAGGTCTACATTGCCGCTCACACTGCCCAAACGAACGGAAAGATAATCACCGCGCCCTTTTATAGAACCTATCTGATCTGCACTCAATGTGCCATAATCACAGGCAAAATTGAGCGTTTTTAGGGCGTTAAAGGTCGATTTTGTATAATCGGCATTAAGCTCAATAGTTTCGGCTTTTTCAAGGGTAAATGTGGAATAATCGGCGTTGATCTTTCCACTTTTCATGTAACCAATGGTGGAATTATTAGTATAATCGAAGCTAAGAAAATTATTGTCCGCCAGCAGTTCGCCCAGTTCCATATGTCCATAATCGCAGGAAATACTCGCTTTTCCTTTGAGTTTATCGAGGTAGATTCCGCCGTAATCATTGTTGAGATCTACCGCATTGGTAACCGGCATTCTTATTATATAATTGATCTCCATATTTACGTTATTGTTTGAGTTGCCCGAGGTCCAACTGCTCCACCAGGATTGGTTTTGTTTTCCAATACGGGTCTCGGCCGTAACCATCTGTGGACTGGCGTCAAAGCTAACGTCTATCTCATCGAGTTGTTTTGCCACTTTTTCTTCGTTGTCTCCATTGGTGGTAATGATTACCGTGATTTCCACACGGTTCTCGTTCCAGGAAGTGATTTTGAGGTTTCCGTAGCTGTTAGTGATTTTCAGTAGGGCATCTGCATTTACATTATATTGCTTTTTTATGGTTTTTTCTTTGGTATAACGCCCTTTAAAATCATTGTTAAAAGGGGTTTTTGCAAGTACCATCGTCGTGGTAAGCAAAAACAGGAGCATATTAAAATAGTTGCTTTTCATGATTTTGTGTATTTAATTGTTTAGGATTGGTTCAATAATAAGATATGCAGGTTATAGACAGTTATTTTGCTCGCTAATAAGGCGAAAAAAGCAGGTATAGCCTTAGCTAAAGCGTGTATTTTCAACGCAGTTAGCGAGCAAAAGAACAAGTATAAGTGTTATAGGTTATTTTTGAACCAATCCTTTGTATCATCAAGTTGTTTCATCACTTCTCGCAGTAAATCTATTCGGGTTTGAAAATTGGTGATCATAGCGTAGATCACGCGCTTGTCCTCACCGCTTTTTGCGAGGTCTTCTTTGAGTTTTGTATAATCAGTTTCGAGAATGTTGAGTTGGCTGAGCGCATCATCAATGAGTTTTTTATTTTCAGGTGTGCGGCGCTCTTTGATTTCAAAAAGTTCATTAGCGATCGCTGCACTAAAAAAATCCTGTGTTTCTTCCATTTTTGGCGATATGGCAGCGAGTTCCTTGCTTGTTGCGCCACTATTCCGCGTTAGCGCAAGCATCACAATAAATAGCACCGAAGCTGCTACCGCCAGTGGTTTCCACCAGAAATTAAAGTGAATGACCTTTTTTCCTTCCGTTTTTCGATCCATTTTGGACATAAATCGCTCTTTGTGACCAGTTTCTGGCTCGGCCAAATCCCAGCAACCTTCCTGTTGTGTTGCAAACCAATCTTCTATATTTTCTTTTTTCATGGCTGTTATTTAGTGTTTTTACCGATTTTCAACCGTTTTCCAATTTCTTCCGAAGGCTTTCTTTTGCTCGGGAAATTGTCGTCCTGCAATTGGCATAACTTATTTTCAAAATTGTGCTTACCTCTTTATAATCGTAACCATCTATAAGGTGCAGACTGAGCGCAACCCTATAATTTTCTTTCAGTTCGTCCATACTGCGCATTACGCGCTTCACCTGTAGATCACTGGTGTCGCAGGGCGTCGCAGCAGGTTCGTCGGCCAGTTTGTACAGGGTGTTGTCCAGCGGCACTTCCCCTAGACGGACTTGTTTTTTATACGCGGTGATGCTATTATTTACCACAATGCGTTTTAACCAACTCCCAAAGCTCGCATCGCCCTTAAACGTGTTCAGTTTTGTAAACGCGATCAGGGACGACTCCTGCATGATATCTTCCGCCTCGGCGCTGTCCTTAACAATGCGCAGCGCAATATTGAACATCGCCTTATAATAGCGGTCGTAAACTTCCAACTGCGCCGCCTGATCTTGATCAAGACAGCGCTGCAAAAGGATTTCAATATCAAGGTTGGTCAGCGTCAATGTTGTAATGGTTTCAATATAGAGAGGGCAAGAACTGCTTTTTGTTACAGTTTGAAAAATATTTTTTTTGCCCATGGCGGAAGAATGGGCAAATCATTTAGGCTGGCATAGTGATTGAACATTAGTATTTAAATGATCCCGCTAGATGCTCCTAGGCATCCAAAATGCTGGAAACGATTGAAAACCCTTAAAAGACCGCTCTTCACAACGTTTTAAACATTGTGACAGAGTGGCGTTAAATTTATATGGCTAGAACAAAATTTACAGATATTGACAGTTTGTCATTGCAGGACATTGATGGAGAAGCAGAATTGATCCCGCTTATGACGCCTGAAGATGAAGAAGAAATAAACCGTGAAGAACTTCCTGAAACCTTGCCCATATTGCCCTTGCGCAATACGGTACTTTTCCCCGGGGTTGTAATACCCATAACCGCAGGACGCGATATGTCCATTGAACTTATAAATCAGGCCAATAAAGGCAACAAGATCATAGGCGTAGTTTCTCAAAAAGATGAAAATATAGAAAATCCGGGTCCAGACGATATTAATTCTATCGGGGTGGTTGCACGTATATTACGCGTTTTAAAAATGCCAGATGGTAATGTAACCGTTATCATACAGGGCAAAAAACGCTTCACCATAGCTGAGGTAATTACCGAAAAACCATATCTGGTAGCCACCGTACGGGAAGTGCCCGAAGCGCGACCCGCTGAAAACAGTAAGGAATTTGGTGCGATTATAGATTCGATCAAGGAGCAGGCGCTCAAGATCATTAAAGAATCGCCAAATATACCCAGCGAGGCAGGTTTTGCTATCAAGAATATAGAAAGCAATTCTTTCCTTATTAATTTCGTAAGCTCAAACATGAGCCTTGACGTTGAAGAAAAGCAAAAACTGCTCGAGATCAACGACCTGCAGGAACGTGCCATGCAGACTCTGCGCCACATGAACACCGAAATGCAAAAGCTGGAGCTGCGCAACGATATCCAGAGTCGGGTGCATAATGATATGAGCCAGCAGCAGCGTGAATATTTCTTGCACCAGCAGATGAAGACCATTCAGGAAGAACTGGGCGGCGTTTCTCAAGAGGACGAAATGGATGAGCTGCGCGAAAAAGCAAAGGATAAAAAATGGGATGCCAAGGTCAAAAAGCATTTTGATAAAGAATTGTCAAAAATGCAGCGCATGAATCCGCAAGTAGCGGAATATAGCATTCAGCGCAATTACCTTGATCTGTTTGTTGATCTGCCCTGGAATAAATTCAGTAAAGATAAATTTGATCTTAAACGCGCCCAGCGCATCTTGGACCGTGACCATTACGGACTTGAGGATGTTAAACAGCGCATCATAGAATATCTGGCCGTACTGAAGCTACGTAACGATATGAAATCGCCCATTCTCTGCTTGTACGGACCTCCAGGAGTGGGTAAAACCAGTTTGGGTAAATCTGTTGCAGAGGCTCTGGGGCGGGAGTATGTACGTATGAGCCTTGGTGGAATACGCGACGAGGCCGAAATACGTGGTCACCGTAAAACCTACATCGGTGCCATGCCCGGCCGTATTATTCAGAGTTTGAAAAAAGCGGGAACAAGTAACCCCGTTTTTGTACTGGATGAGATCGATAAATTGAATACCTCAAACCAGGGCGATCCTTCTTCAGCTCTGCTGGAAGTATTGGACCCCGAGCAGAACAGTGAGTTTCACGACAACTTTTTAGAAATGGGCTTTGACCTTTCCAAAGTCATGTTCATTGCCACGGCAAATAATTTGAATACCATTCAACCGGCATTGCGCGACCGTATGGAAATCATTAATGTGACCGGTTATACCATTGAAGAAAAAGTGGAAATAGGTAAACGGCACTTGCTTCCCAAGCAACTGGGAGAACATGGCGTGACCAAAGACCAATTGAAAATTTCCAAACCCAATATGGAAAGGATTGTTGAAGGATACACCCGAGAATCCGGTGTGCGAGGCCTTGAAAAACAAATTGCCAAAATGGTGCGTTACGCGGCCAAAAATCTGGCAATGGAGGAAGAATACGTTCCTAAAATAACCCCAAAGGAAATCATTGAGGTGCTTGGCGCGCCCAAGATGGAACGCGATAAATACGAAAACAACGAAGTGGCCGGTGTGGTCACGGGACTTGCATGGACGCAGGCCGGTGGCGATATTCTCTTTATAGAATCCATTTTATCCAAAGGAAAAGGAAACCTCAATATTACGGGTAATTTAGGCAAAGTGATGAAGGAAAGCGCCACTATTGCCATGGAATATATCAAGAGCAACGCCGAAGAACTTGGTCTTGATCCTGGGGTTTTTGAAAAATATAACGTTCATATTCACGTGCCGGAAGGTGCTACGCCAAAAGACGGACCAAGTGCCGGGATCACGATGTTGACCTCACTGGTTTCCCTTTTTACACAGCGCAAGGTCAAGAAAAACATCGCCATGACCGGTGAGATTACGCTCCGCGGAAAAGTACTTCCCGTAGGCGGAATCAAAGAGAAAATCCTTGCTGCAAAACGTGCGCGCATCAAAGAGATCATGATGTGCAAAGAAAACGAAAGGGACATTAAAGAGATCAAACAAGAATATCTTAGTGGTCTTACTTTTCATTACGTCAGTGACATGAGCGAGGTGCTTGAAATTGCCCTTACCAAGGAAAAAGTAAAAAATGCAAAACAGTTGTGAAATTTTGAATATTGAATTCTGAATTTTAAATTGAATAAACCCCGGACAAATTGCTCAACGAAGTAATTGTGGTCTGGGGTTTTTTATTTTCAACCTAGTCAGATCGAGTGTCCCGATTGTTATCGGGATGTATCGAGATCAGTTTGGTCGAACGATGATCATCTAGTTAAAAGCTTCTCGATACATTTTTAGTCTGCGCTCTCGCTTCGACGAAAAACACTCGAAGTGACATTCCTACGTGCTTTACCGGTGAGACTGAGTGAATTTTCGAGGCGCGAGCCGAGATGGAATGTATCGAGATCGATTTGTCAGATTTAGACCCTCTCTACAAATTTTAAAAAACGGTTGTGATGACATTCATTACGTGTCCTTTTCCAAAGCTTTTTTGCCTTTGGAAAAGTGGATTTTTCTGAGCCCAACTGTTTAGGCTGAAAATATAAGCTGGTTCAGTTTATTTTCAATCTGATATTTCATTTTGACAATAAACTGAACCAAACGTGGCCGATCCTATTCTTTTGATGATCGTTTTTTAATACCTCAAAAATAAAGTATCATTGTATCCGTTTTCTTAAAGCTTGTTTAAAGTGACTCCTTTCTGAATTGACTTCAAATAAGCCCTTAGAGACTTCCACTATTGCACAATTGCCCTTTATGCTAAAAATCTATATTCTTGTTCTGCTTTTTTTTAGCACCACATCAGTATGGGCGCAATTGGGCGGGCGCGATACGTATCAATTCTTGAACTTGGTTTCTTCGCCAAAACAAGCTGCACTGGGTGGTAAGGTGCTTACTGATTATAGCTACGATCCCACATCTGCGCTTTTTAATCCGGCGACGATCAATGCAGCGATGGATAATCAATTGTCGCTGAATTATGTGAATTATCTAGCTGATGTCAATTATGGAAGTGCCAGTTACGCCTACCTTTATAATCGGCGTACGCAGGTCATTCACGCTGGTGTAACCTATATCAATTATGGTAATTTTGACGGTTATGATGAAAATGGTGAATCTACCGGAGATTTCAGTGGGGGAGAGGCGGCGCTATCTTTGGGCTATGCGTACAACATTCCCCGTACCGACATTTTTGTAGGCGCGAATGCCAAAATCATTTCCTCAAAACTGGATGAATATACTTCGCTGGGCGTGGCGGCAGATTTAGGTTTTATTTATGTAAATGAGGAACTTCAGCTTAATATTGGCGCTGTGGTGCGCAATATCGGCACGCAGATCACGACCTATGATGCAATCCGGGAAAGTCTTCCGCTAGAAGTTGACCTTGGTTTTTCGCAGCGTATCCCGCGGGTTCCAATCCGTTGGCATTTGACGTTTGAAAATTTACAGCTTTGGAATATCGCCTTTGAAAATTCGGCCAGAACCACGGAAGATCTGGAAGGAAACCTGACTGGTGAAAACATCAACTTTGTAGATAATGTATTTCGGCATACGATCATAGGTGCAGAACTGTTTCCCAAAGGAGGTTTTAATATCAGGCTTGGCTATAACTTTAGGCGTGGGGAAGAATTGCACATTGTAGATCAACGCAGTTTTGCCGGTCTGAGCGCAGGTTTTTCCATCAAGTTTAATAAATTGCGATTAAGTTATAGTTATGCGCGCTATAATAGTGCGGCCAGTTCTGGATTTTTTGGGCTGAATTTGGATATGCAATGAAGATAGAAGAGAGAGAATAGAAAAGAGAGGATAGAGGATTGAGGAAAGAGAACAGAGAAAATAGAGAATAAAGAATAAAGGCTGAAGACTTCTTGCTCTAAACCAAAGTTCGATGGGAGATATTAAAAAGTATAAATACAAGTAATGTTCGTAAAGAATCGTTCGCGAAAGCTTTCTGGAGAAAAAAGATACTGATGAAAAATAAGCTTTTTCTGATATGAATTGCTGTTCAGAATTTCATTTCAATGCATACATCTTCTTATTTTAAACAACTCGGATAAGAATAATAATAACAATAATCGTAATAGAAACAATAGTCCATTGAAAAAAATCACCATTGCCATAGACGGTTATTCTTCCACCGGTAAGAGCACGATTGCAAAAATGATTGCCAAAGAGCTTGATTATATTTATGTGGATACTGGCGCCATGTATCGTGCGGTCACGCTTTATGCGATGCGTAAACTTTTTGTCACAGAAGCCAATTTAAACGAAGAAGCGTTGTTGCGGCATCTCTTTATGATCACCATTAACTTTAAAAAGGATGAAGAAAACAATACGATAGATGTTTATCTAAATAATGAGAATGTAGAAAAGGAAATACGCAACCTGAAAGTTTCCAATTATGTTAGCCAAGTGGCGGCGGTACCAGATGTTCGTAAAATGCTGGTAAGGGAACAGAAAAAAATGGGTGAGAATAAAGGCGTTGTGATGGATGGTCGGGATATAGGAACCGTGGTTTTCCCCGATGCCGAGTTAAAAATATTTATGACCGCCTCTGCTCACGAGCGCGCACAACGGCGCTACCTAGAACTTACCGGACGCGGCGAAGACGTTACCTTTGATGAAGTTTTGGAGAATGTGCAAAAACGAGATCACCTTGATACTACTCGTGAAGATTCCCCTCTGGTGAAAGCTAATGATGCCATTGCGATAGACAATACGCACGCTAACATTTACGATCAATACCAAACCATTCTTCAATTGGCCAAAGACCGTATTTATGGCAGAATCTGATCAAATTTTCCTATACTTTCATAACCTTTCACATATCTAGCCCAAAGCCTTAAAATATGCCTAAACTTTGCTTAAAAGCAATGGTTAAGGACTGTATCATCGTTAGCTTAGATTGATAAGAAGAGAAGCGTAGAAAAATCTTTTCAAATTGACTTTTTAAAAAACAGAACGATGTCTACATCAGATAAAACAATAAAAACAATCAATCCCACTACTGGAAAAGCCCGCAAAAGCTATGACTTCATGACCGATGCAGAGGCCGAAAATGCGGTGGAACATTGTCACGAAGCCTTTAAAAAAAGGAAATTGATAGCCCCGGAAGAGCGTGCAAAAAAAATTAAAACCATAGGTGAGAGTTTGACTAATCACAAAGACGAACTCGTAAAACTGATGACCCAGGAAATGGGCAAGTTACTCAAACAAGGGGAGCAGGAAGTTGATC
>JBDNGW010000118.1:0-3880 GCA_041689735.1 Leeuwenhoekiella sp.
CCAGAATCTATAAGTTTTTTAGCTAAAGTAACTGCTGGAGCGCGGCGATAATTATACCACACCGTGTTTTTTACTCCAGCTGATTCTATTGCTTCTACCATTTTTTTTCCTTCTGCCAAGTTAAGCGATAAAGGTTTTTCGCATAGTATCATTTTGCCTGCATTTGCAGCAGCAATAGCGATTTCGGCATGCAAATTATTTGGTGTGCAAATGTCTACTGCGTCAATATCTTCTCTCGCTATAAGTGCTTTCCAATCGGTTTCTACAGATTCATATCCCCATTGCTTAGCAAAGGCAGTTGCTTTTTCTTTGTTTCTCGAACAAACTGCTTTTAAAACCGGTTTATATTCCAGTTCCGGAAAAAAATTAGACACCCTATTATATCCATTAGAGTGTGTACGTCCCATGAGCCCACATCCAACTAATCCAATTCTGACTTCCTTTTTTTGATTTTCCATACTATAAAATTTTTGTTATGCTTTCCATCCGTGCTGTTCACGAACCTTTATCAGGGTAGCCAGAATATCATTCCAGGTCTGTTGTTCGGTCATTACCGCATTATCAAACATACACCCATCCCAGCAAATATGTTTAAATGCTTTGGTTAGCTCTCCATTTCCATCACGTAACCAGAATCCGGCGTCATTTACCACATCTAATTTTCCATTCGGATCGGTGGCCAGACAATGGCGTCCTGTTTTATCATGAGATCCGGTTCCGTGAACCGTACCATCATTTTGAGCAACATGAAAATCTATGGTCCAGGGACGCAAGGCATCGGTTACTTTTTTCAACGCTTTGGTAAGTGTTTCCCTATCGTTCCAATCGAAATTCTCCGGTAGAATACGATCTTCCGGGCGATTGTATCCCAACAAATACAAAAGGGTGTGCGACATATCTGCCTGAAAGCCCATATTAGGGCTATCTACCGCCTCTAAAGTTTCTACCATTGCTTTCCAACTATGCATGCCACCCCAACAGATTTCTCCTTCTGCAGCCAATTTTTCATCGTAATCTGCTGCTATATCACAAGCCTCACGAAATGTTTTCGCAATACGTGCGGTATTCTTTACTGGGTCCTTTATCCACTCCTGAGGGCTGGAAGCTGAATCTATACGGATAACCCCATAGGAACGAACCCCATGTTCTCTAAGAATTTTCCCGAAATGGCACGACTTCTTTACCATTTCAACAAAGGTTTTTCTATCGGCATCACTACCCAAAACCGGACCTCCCCATATAGGCGCTACCAGACTTCCTACTTTTAAATCATAGCTGGCAATCTTATCAGCTATTTTTTTAATCTCATCATCTGAGCTGTTTATATTGACATGGGGATCCAGTAATCCCAGATCCACCCCATCAAACTTAACTCCGTTAACTTCTGCGGCTGCCGTCATTTCCAGCATTTTTTCAAATGGGATTACGGGTTCAGAATCTGCGCCTTTCCCTACAATACCGGGCCATGTAGCGTTATGTAATTTAGGAAAATTATTATTTTGCATGATCTTGTATTTAAAATTAAACTAGAATTCTCACTTCAATGAAGTCTGTATCACTAAAAGATTACAGTTTTAAATCTGGATTTTCAGGACCAAAATGTTTGAGCATTACCAGAGGATCTGTAATAGAATTATTTACAATGGTAACCCCTTCCATTGCTGCTTTCTCGGTAACAAAAAATTCATCATAAGTAAGTTGTCCGTACCGGATCAAAGCAGGGGTTTCCACATTCCATACTCCCATTGTACCATGTCCTTGCATCATAATCATCCCATAGGCCGCACTATCTTTAATGGTAACCGTCTGACCTGGCATTACCGTAAGTTCTTTTGCACTAAAAGCATCAGAGCGGTAGCAGATCCAATTTTCAATATATCCACCTTGCTGCATTTCCTCTAAAGGCTTAACGGAAACAGGGTTCATAAATCTTGTTTCAAGTAAATTAGGATTGGTATTCAATTCCCAATCGATAACCTCCATCAATTGATCTACATCCCCAATTCGATCTTTAGGCGTTCCATTCCAAAGTAATTCTTCAGGAATGATGGCTTCATTGACCAGAGATTGATACATGGCAAATACATCTGAAGCCTTTTGTGGTTCATACGTACAGAGACTTCCAGGAGCATGCAGCATTCCTGGGGGAACATCCCATCCTGTTCCCGGCTCTAAGCGAAAAGCGGATGAATAATTGGTGATTTTATTATCTCCTTTGGTGAAATTAACCAGACATTCCCGGATTTGCTCTTTGGTGGTACCGGGAGTTATTCCAAAAAAAGTATAGGGGAAATCTCCCCCATGATTATTTAACTGAGGAGGAAAATAATACGCTTCTGGTTTTCCTTTTTGTCCTATTTTGGCGGCATGCTCATCGTTATGATGAATATGATGTGGCAAAGGACCCATATTATCAAAAAATTTAGAATACATGGGCCAACTTTGGTAAGCATTCCATAAACGATCTCCTATAATAGCTCCTTTCAGATCATCAATGGCATCCTTCAAAAGAATTTGCACCTCTTTATTGCCATCTTTTACTACGATCTTACTCAATCCTTCATTTTCTCCTGTTAAAGGGCCATTTTTGGCCGGAGTTGTTGATGAAAACCAACGTTCATCAATACCTCCTCTGGCTCCTCCCAAAATATAGTAGTCATCTGGATGGAGTTTTATTCTTCTGCCGGGAACACAAAAAGATCGGGGTACCCATGTTGGAGCCAAGCGCAGAATTCCTTTTCCTTGCTCCAATGCGCTTTCCGCTAAATTAGTTGTCATAATTATCAGTTTTGGTAGTGATTTATTTTATCGTTTAGAATTGACTTCATTTTTCACTTAATTCTATTTCACTTGAATAAAATCTCGATTCTCCGGGTTCAAGAAAAATAAGTTCATCCTGTTCCTTGGCTTTCAATTGACCGATAGGAGGATTTGTACCGGGCTCAAAACCCAACACATATTCTCCTTTCCCAAAATGTTGCCAATTGGTTAACCATGGTAGTTGCCTTTTCTGAAAGCGGAGATGTAATGCCAGATTGATCTTAGGGCTGTAAATTCCACACTCAGACATCCCGGAATCGTCGGCATCGATATCTATAAAAGCAGCCTCCTCTCCTCCACCGCAATGGCTCTTTAAAGGGGGTTTACAATTACGAAAATCATTTTCCTCTGTAAATAATACTGTCGTATCTCCTTCTCTGGGTTTCCATTTTCCTTCCCAAAATAGTTTGGATCCTTCATCTACCAAGGGCCAACCCAAATTGAAATGATATAAAAGCATATGTGGGCTAACCGTGTTTCCACGGTTAATCACTTCATCATGAATGACAATTTTTGCTTCCCCAAGTTTTCCGGAAATAGTACGCTTTAATTCCAGTACGGGTCCAAAAATCTGGGCTTGCTTAATAATTCCTGTAATACTCATTTCCAGTTTTCCCGTTAAAGGATCGGGTTGAATTATAGAGATTATCTCGGCGGGCGTATTACTTATAAGTCCATGTAAACCGCGTTCGCCATTTTCGTCCTTTTCAGGACCTCCAACTTGTGATAGGCCACAAGTCGTCAGTAATCCGCCTCCAAAATTCCGGAGCCAGTCGATTCCTTTATCTGCAAAACGTGCCGGAGGTAATACCCCACTATGACTTATCCAGGCAAGACTGTATTGATTGTAAAAGGCATCTGCAATATCCATGGCCCGGTCTATAATCACCTTATATCGCAAGCCGGTACCTGTATTTATCCAGGCCACACGAGTACCTCTTCCCAACCCATTGTCTAAAACAGAAGTTTCTATACCTCCGAGTTGTGAAACGTTGGATATTTTATCTTTCCACCCTATTTGATCTAAACTTTTGCTCACTGTTTTCATTTCATATTTTCG
>JBDNGW010000119.1:0-3184 GCA_041689735.1 Leeuwenhoekiella sp.
TAAATCTATATAGCCACTCATATTTAATGGTTTTGAAAAAACTCTCAGCAACAGCATTATCCCAACAATTACCCTTTCTGCTCATGGACTGGGTTATCTTTTTATTAAACCCAAACAGGTCTGTCATCTTGTTTGAGGCATATTGAACACCTCTGTCAGAGTGAAAAACAAAGTCCTTCTTGATGGATCTGGTCTTGCAGGCATTCAGCCATGCCTTCCTTATTGTATTCTCAACAGTCATATCCTCACTGAGTGTCCAGCCTACGATTTTTCTATCGGCGAGATCCATGATAGTGGTTAGGTAGTTCCAATGGTCAGCGACACGGATATAGGTAATATCGGAAACCCATCTGGTTCCCAATTCATTACTATTGAAGTCCCTATCCAGTACATTGGCTGCAATGGGCAATGTATGTTTCGAATCTGTTGTTGCCACAAACTTTCTTCTTAATACTGATTTTATTCCCATTTCCCTCATTAGAAGCGCTATATACGAACGCGAAAAGAACATGCCCTCACGCTCCAGATCTTTCTGGATACGAGCGCTGCCATAGATTTCCTTACTTTGTTCAAAATGAAACCGGATCCTTCTTTTTAGAACCATTCTTGGCGTTTCAATAATTTGCCGGTCTTTGGTTCTAAGCCAATGATAATAGGCATTTTTACTGACCATCATGCACGTACACATTTTCTCGACAGGATAATATCCTTTATTATCAAAAATAAATCGATATCTTATCTGTCGCTCTTGGAGAAGATGCCTACCGCCTTTTTTAATATATCACGTTCCATTTTGACGTTCCTCAATTCTTTCTGTAAGGACTTAAGCTCCAGATCTGATTCAGACAGCTCCTTTATTTTGGTAAAATCACCAGACCTGGCTTCATACTCTCTCTTCCAACGACGTATCATGCCATTGGGAAGGTCATAGTCATCACTAACCTGTTTTGCCTTTAATCCAGATTGTAATAGTCCTACTATCATAACCTTGAACTCATTGTCATATTTCTTTGCCATAACTCAAATATAGTATTTATGGACTCTATAAATTTGTACCAATAAAAGTAGACACTCCAGCAGCGCCCGTGGACACATCTGGATCAATTTCAAAATAAGGTCTTTTATAACTGTCGCCTTTAAGCTGCTCTTTCGTCAACTCATAAGCCACCCACTCGGCCTGTTCATCGGGCTCGCTGTAGGAAAGTGTATAATACTCGTGGTATACAATTTCGCCAGTTGTGGATGTAGGCAGTAATGAAGTATCGACAAGCATCGAGCTTTGTTTATTTTTTTCAACACTATTTTCTTTTACTGAAGTGTTCAGCTTTTCTTCGGCCCAATAAATTATAGCCATGGTAAGGATGAGAAGAAGAGGATATATAAACTTTCGGTTCATGATCAACGGTGTAAATATCTATTTCGCGTAGCGCGGAAAATGCACTTTTTAAAGCAAAAATCGGTTAAAATCAGGAACTTTTTACATCCAGCGCATCGCGGAGGGCATTTCCCATGAGCATAAAAGCCATAACGAGCAGCATAATGGCGAGTCCGGGAATAAGTGCCAGGTAGGCTTTGCCCAGTATAATATAGGAATAATGATCTTTTATCATCGCGCCCCAACTGGGAACGGGCGGTTGTGCACCAATACCTAAAAAGCTCAATCCACTTTCTATCAAAATCGCGCCGGCAAAATTAGCGGCAGAGATCACAATTACCGGCGCCATAATATTGGGTAGAATATGATATGCGACGATGCGATAGTCCTTATAGCCTAACGCACGGGCAGCGGTCACATACTGCATTTGTTTTACGCTAATGACCTGACCCCGTACTACACGGGCGACCTCAACCCACATAGTAAGACCCACTGCTATAAAAACCTGCCAAAAACCTTTTCCAAGGGCGAGTGTAATGGCGATCACCAGCAGTAAGGTAGGTATGGACCAGGTCACATTGATTAGCCACATTATTGCTGCATCAACGCGGCCCCCATAATACCCGCCCAAAGCACCTAGAAATATACCGATGACCAATGAAATAAAAACCGCCACAAATCCAATACTGAATGATACACGTGCCCCGATGAGCATGCGGCTGAGGAAATCCCGACCATATTTATCTGTGCCCAACAAAAACGTGCGCTCCTTGACATACTCTTGAGCAAATAGTGATTTAAGAGTTACAGTACTAGGATCAAAAAAAGTAAGATCTACCGTTTTTGTGAGCATTTCACTGCCATCATCTGTGTACGGCGTATACTCGACTTCATTGCTGTGCAGCTCAAATCCGGTTATGGGAATCTCCGTTCCAGTATCTTTTACACCGGTAAAATGACGTCCCAACCAACTTTGTTCAACCGTATCTCCCGGTACCCGAAGCATGCTTACCGTAAAACCAGGTCTCTTGGAATGAATGGACAGGTGCATCTGGTTCGCATTCTGTGAATCATCTGGTGCAAGTACATAAGCAAATACTGCTAGTAAACCCACAAAAACGATAAATACAAAACTAAAGACGCCCCAGAAATTTTTTTGAATTTCTGGAGCGCCAGCTGTGTTAAAGAATTTGCTTGTCTTGCCATTAAATTAAATAGACATCTATAATACGATATCAGTTCTGTATATCCGCAACCTTACCGTGTTTAATAGCATTTACCTTAAGGTCTTCAAGTACATTTATGGCTTCTTCCATATAAACATCTTTGGTTAGGCTTTTATGCCAGCGATCCCTTTTTTCCTGAAGAATGGTATCTTGCTTAAACATTGCCGTTTCATAAGGAAGTGAGGCATAATCTAGCTTTGAACTGTATTCAGAAAGGGCGTCAAATTGTTTTAATTCTTCTTCATTCTTAGAAACTTTGTTTTTGTAAGCTTCATAATTGAGTGGCCACACGACATCACCTTGTTTGGATTTGATCCACTTTGCATTTTCATCTATTAACTGTAACTGCGCATTTTTAGCCATACGCGCCTTGCTGTTTTTTATGGTTTCGTCATAATCTATATAACCTTCCCATGTTTTATATTCAGCGGGCTCAATTTTATCCCAAGGAAGCGGATTTTCCATATCCTTCTCTCCTATATCAATATAACTGTAACGATCTGGGACTACAACGTCGCTTTTCACTCCTTCCAGTTGTGTGGAACCACCGTTAATTCGGTAGAACTTCTGGGTAGTAAGCTTA
>JBDNGW010000120.1:0-13400 GCA_041689735.1 Leeuwenhoekiella sp.
GCACTTTTTGTATGGCACGGGGCCGAGGAACGCGGGCTTTTTGGTTCGCGGTATTATTCAGCGCATACCACAGTTCCAAAAGCATCTATCGTGGCCGTGCTCAACGGCGATATGATAGGCCGCAATACGGAAGGCGAAGCGGCATTGCTGGGAGCGATCCCGCCGCACCGTAATTCGCAGGATTTGGTTGATATGGCCATGAAAGCCAACGATGCGCTTACCAAATTCAAAGTCGATACCTCCTGGGATGCCGAGTCGCACCCGGAACATTGGTATTTTCGCAGCGATCATTTGCCTTATGCGCAAACTGGGATTCCTTCGATTTTCTTTACCACCTTGCTGCATCCCGATTACCACACACCAAGTGACGAAGCGGGAGCGATCAATATCAATAAACTCACTAAAATGACAAAGTGGATGTACGCTACGGGTTGGGAAATTTCAGAAACGGCAAAAAAACCGGATTTAGAGACCAATTAATGGCTAATTAGCAGCATTTTTTAAATTGAAAACAAAAAAGGTTGAGCGCTGCAATTATTCAGTGTTTCAACTTTTTTTCCATTTTATATTACAGCCTATACTTGGCTTTTGCAATTGCACCGGTTTTCTATTGTTGAGCAGGTTGTCAAGTGCTTCGCGCAGATCACGACCGTTTGTGGGAATACCGTTTCCGGGACGGGAATCATCTAGTTGGCCGCGGTAAACCAATTTCAGATCGGCGTCAAAAAGATAAAAATCTGGTGTGCAGGCCGCATCGTAGGCCTTTGCGGTATTTTGGCTTTCATCATATAGATAGGGGAAATTGTAATCTTCTTTCCGGGCGTTTTCCCACATTTTGGCGGGCCCATCCTGAGGATAACTTTCCACATCATTGCTGCTTATCGCAGCAAAGCCAAAGTCCATTACGCGATAATCGTTGGCCACCCGTACAATCGCATCGTTAACGTGCTTTACAAACGGGCAGTGGTTGCTGATGAACATGACTACCGTACCGCGACTGCCGCGAACGTCATTCAAGGATTTCCATTGATTGCTTACGGTATCCAGTAAATTAAAATAGGGTGCTACTGTGCCCAGGGGGAGCATATTTGATGGCGTATTTGACATGTTTTGCTTTCTTTTTGAATCGTTAATCTTACTAAAGTAACTAATTTTTCACCGCAGCGAAACTTTAAAAATGGCCTTTAGCGTTGCTAAAGTTACAAATACTAAAGTTGTTTTAAACTTTTAGAATGGTTGGGTTTGCATTTGTACTTTTAGTCGAAACAGATAATTATGAGAAATACGTACGATTCTTTATCCCTAGCGATCGAAGCCCTTCAGAAAAAAGGCTACGATACCGATTTTAACCTTGTTGATGAAGGGATAGAATCAAAACATCTAAAGAAAAATTGGACGGCCGATCAAATTGAGGTTGAAGACGCCTTTCGCTTTGAGGGAATGAGCAATCCCGGCGATAATTCAGTACTTTATGTGATCAACACAAAAGATGGTAAAAAAGGATTATTAGTCGATGCCTATGGTGCATACAGCGGTCAAATTTCGAAAGAGATGATCGATAAGTTGAAAATAGACCATGATGAATGATTTGTCCTGGACTGACTTTCAAAAAGTAGATATGCGCGTGGGCACGATCCTCACAGTAAGTGATTTTCCCGAAGCGCGTAAACCTGCTTATCAATTACAAATCGATTTTGGTGACGAAATTGGTATTTTAAAAACCTCGGCTCAGATCACTTTAAACTATGACCGTACAAAACTCGTGGGAATGCAAGTAATTGCAGTGGTCAACTTCCCTAAAAAACAAATTGCCAATTTTATGAGTGAATGTTTGGTTTTGGGAACGGTAGATGGTGATTCCATAACTTTACTGAATCCTAGTAATTCTGTGGAGAATGGTCTTAAAGTGGGATGAAAGGTTGTTTAATTGTTGATTCTGTTTGCTGACGGTGACCGTTATTTGTTTAATTGTTAATTCGGTTTATTGGGGGTTTAGCGTTTCGTTAGAATAATTGCAGATTCTGCTGGGCTTAGTATGTTAACGGTTTTGAAAGGATTATGCGCTAACAAGTCTTTGTCGCCACTGACTAAATAATCTGCTTTTGAAAAATCGATCAAATCCAATAAAAAGTTATCTTTTGGGTTTCGGCTTATAAAATGTGTAGGCTGTATTTTAACTTTAACTGCGTTTATTTCAAAGAAATCAATTAATTCCAATACATTTTTTGGAGAAAATATTTTCTTAATTTTTCACTACCCGTAACTTCTGTGAGTTCGGCAATTAACTGTTCTGTAGTTATAATTTTGATTTTTCGCTTTCTATAAATTTTTTCATAGAAGCTAGTTTTTTCACGATGAGAAAACTAATCCAAACATTAGTGTCAAATAGTACTTTAATGTTTTTGCTTTTCATATAATTCTTGCCTTACAATTTCAACGTCCCTATCAATGGTTTCAAGACTGAGTTCATCCGTTATGAATTTATCCAATACTTGCGATAAGCTCAACTTAATCCCTTCTTTATCAAGTTCTTCCCTAAGATTCATTTTTTGTTTATTCGGCAATTTCCTTACTAGATCTAATATTTGTTTAAAAGATATATCTATTTGCAATGCTGTTTTCATAATTCATTTTTTCCAAAATTTAATGAGATATTAATTTGTTCAATGTTTTTATTTGAATTGTTTACTCTTCTCTTTTGAAGAGGCTAAGAAAATATTTCACTCATAAATCACATACTTCTCCCTTCTCTCTTTAAAAGCGTCTAAGCCCGCTTTCCAACTTTCCCTTATTTCATTCATTGTTTTTCCGGCTTCTATCTGTTTTTGCAATTGGGCGGTGCCGGCGTGGGCGGTAAAATTATTGGTATTGAAAAAGTCAGCTTTTTTAGTGTGGTTGTGATACGCATCGATAATCCAGGTTAAATCCACCCTGTTCATACGTGGGGTTTTGCGTAAATCGAGACCATGGCACAATTTGCCGTTATGTTTTGGATTTTTAGAGCCAAAATTGGGATGCGGTGTGTAACGGAACGGATATTCCGCCTCAGGCAAAAACGGCGAACCGATTACTTGAAACTGCATATCTGTCCCGCGGCCGGCATTGAGGTTGGTGCCTTCCAGCAATCCCAGACTGGGATACAGGTTTATGGATATATCATTGGGCAAATTTGGCGACGGGCGTACCGGTAACGAATATGGCAATTCATGCGTATAATTTTCCATGGGAATTACCGTTAAATCGGTTTTAATGCCGTTTTTCAGCCATTCTTCGCCATTTATCATCTGTGCATATTCGCCAATGGTCATACCGTGAACCAGCGGTATCCCCGCGTGCATGCCCAGAAAACCGGTATGTTCCTTTTCCATAATGGGACCGTCAATATAATGACCATTTGGATCTGGACGGTCAAGAACAATAATTGGGATATTCTCTTCAGCTGCTGCCTCCATTATATAATGTAAAGTGGCGATATACGTATAAAAACGAACGCCCACATCCTGAATATCCAAAATCAAAATATCAACATCTGCCAGCTGTTCCGGCTTGGGTTTTTTGTTATTTCCATATAATGAAACAATCTCAAGTCCGGTTTTGGGATCTTTGCCGTCCTGCACTTTTTCGCCAGCATCGGCGGTGCCACGGAAACCATGCTCTGGTGAAAATACTTTAACAATATTGACTTTTCGGCTTAAAAGGGAATCAACCAAATGCGTGTATGTTTTTTCGCCGTTAGGCAGGATTCCATTGAAAATCAGCGAACTAGGGTTGCCCACAATGCCCACACGTTTATTCTCTAGCAGGGGTAAATAAGCTACGGTACGGTTGGCGCCCAGAATGAGATCTTGATGCTGTGCTTTTTCATTTGCTTCCGCAGAAGTTATCCCGATGTTTTCCTGTTCCTTTTGAATGCTAGCATTTTCGTTTTTGGATTTGGATTTGGTGAGATTTGCGCACGAAATGAACAGGGCAAGAATTAAAAAATGGGTACTTTTGAAACAACTTAAGGCCATAGGACAATTGAATTTTGAATATTTTATAGCGCAACGCATCATCCGCACGGGCAAAAATAAAAGTACGGCTTCCACTCCGATTATAAAAATCGCGATTGCCGCGATCATACTTGGGTTGGTTATGATGATGATAACCATTGCGACGGGCGTTGGGCTGCAGAAAAAAATCAGGGAAAAGGTTTCCGCTTTCAACGGCGATATAATGATTTCCAATTTTGATGGGAACAATAGCGAGGTCACGCTCAATCCCATTTCCATTAAGCAGGATTTTTATCCAAAATTCACGGCCGTTCCCGAGATTAAGCATATCCAAGCGACCGCAAATAAAGCTGGGGTAATACGTACCCCTACCGACTTTGAAGGGATTGTCATAAAAGGCGTGGGCGCAGATTACCGCTGGGAATACATGAAGGAATTTATGGTTGCCGGCCGCTTGCCCAATTATGCCGGCACGCTCAATACCGAAATTTTACTGAGCCGCTATATGGCCAACAGACTAGGATTTAAAAACGGCGATAAGCTCATTGTCTATTTTCTTAAAGAAGACGGCGGTTTTTTAAACCGAAGGTTTGACATCGTGGGTATTTATGATTCCGGTTTTCAGGAATTTGACGAGCGTTTTCTCTTTGCTGATATAAGGCATATTCAGAAACTCAACAAGTGGGAAGACGATCAAGTGGGCGCTTTTGAAGTGTTTGTAGACGATTATGACAATCTTAAAAATATAGAGAATCAGGTCTATGCAAACATTGGCTCCACGCTCAACTCGATGACGATTGCCGAAAAATACTATTCTATATTTGAGTGGCTCTCCCTTTTTGACTTTAATATCGCGCTCATTATTGGCGTTATGATCGTTGTCGCGGGCATCAATATGGTGGTAGCCTTGCTGGTTCTTATTCTGGAACGCACCCTTATGGTGGGAATCCTCAAAGCGCTGGGCAGTCCCAACTGGAGCGTGCGTAAAATCTTTATGTACAACGCGCTCTATTTGGTTTTAGTTGGTCTTTTCTGGGGAAATGTGATAGGCATTGGACTTTTGTTACTTCAGAAATACTTTGGTTTTATAAGTCTGAACCCAGAGACCTATTACGTTTCCGAAGCTCCCGTTTATATAGATTGGGGCTATATTGTACTGCTCAATGTGGGCACCTTTATTTTGTGCGCCGTCATGCTGCTGGTGCCTTCTTATATTATCACCAAAATCTCCCCGGTAAAGACGATTAAGTTTGATTGATTGGTTGTAGCTATGTAATGCATTGCGTCTTTACGGCGTTTTTACTGGATGCGATGTGGGCTTCGGTACATTTTGCGAAGGGGCAAAACACTCAGCCGCCTACGTTGGACTTGCGTTGTGACGCAGGTGGCTGAGTGAATTTCATGAAACGACAGTGCAATGAAATTTGTACCGAAGCCCCGGAGCCTTCAGTACATTTTGCGAAGGGGCAAAACACTCAGCCGCCTACGTTGGACTTGCGTTGTGACGCAGGTGGCTGAGGGAATTTCATGGAACGACAGTGCAATGAAATTTGTACCGAAGCCCCGGAGCCTTCAGTACATTTTGCGAAGGGGCAAAACACTCAGCCGCCTACGTTGGACTTGCGTTGTGACGCAGGTGGCTGAGGGAATTTCTTGGAACGCTAGTGCAATGAGATTTGTACCGAAGCCCCGGCGGCTTCGGTACATTTTGCGAAGGGGCAAAACACTCAGCCGCCTACGTTGGACTTGCGTTGTGACGCAGGTGGCTGAGTGAATTTCATGGAACGCTAGTGCAATGAAATTTGTACCGAAGCCCCGGAGCCCCGAACCACCGATTTCGACCTTTCAGCTCCAAATAACCTCATTTCAGCATCTTTTTTTTCTCTAAAGTAAAAGAATTTTCCACATTTGTTCCATAAAATCAGGAGATTATGGAAAAAATAATATCAATCGCCATTTACGTCCACGCTTTTTTTGGTGGAATTGGATTAATTGCTGGCACGGTTAGTTTTTTGGTTAAAAAGGGTTCAAAAACGCATATTTTGGCCGGAAAATGGTTCAGTGTTGGGATGATTATCAGTTCGCTAATCAGTATTCCCGTAGCATGGATGCCTGGTCATAAAAATATGTTTCTGTTTTTGATCGCCATTTTTACCATTTATTTGGTATTGGCCGGTAACCGTGCGCTCACTTTTAAACCGGTTTTTAAGAAGACCGCTCCTGCTTTGTTGGACAAATTGATTTCAGGCGGGATGATGTTCTCATCCATTATTATGATGGGGATTGGGATTTTTGGACTTATTCAAGGAGTTCATAATACCATTTTGTTCCTATTTTTCGGTCTTTTCGGAATTATTTTTGCCATCAAGGATTTCCGGTTTTATAGAAATCGGAACAAGAATAATTCTGGGATGGCTTACAAATCATTTGAGTAGGATCGTGGGCGCTTATATTGCTTCGATAACCGCTTTTATGGTGGCCGGGCTCAATTTTAATAATCTTATTGCATGGATGCTGCCTACTTTTATAGGAACGGCTGCGATCATCTACTGGACGCGCCGTGTAAGACAAAACAATTTTGTGCGACAGAAAAAAACACGGGTGCAATAATTCATGCCCGACTTTTACTCAAAACATTCCGCAAAAAGTATCTTTGCAGCAAGAAGGAATGATATGGATTATAAAGAAAATATACTGGAAACCATAGGAAATACCCCTTTGGTCAAACTTAATAAACTTACCAAAGATTTACCCTGTTTGGTACTGGCAAAATACGAAACCTTTAATCCCGGCAATTCGGTAAAGGACCGGATGGCGGTTAAAATGGTAGATAATGCCGAAGCTGCCGGTTTGCTCAAACCCGGTGGGACGATCATAGAAGGCACTTCGGGAAATACCGGTATGGGCCTTGCACTAGTGGCGATTATACGTGGTTATAAAATGATCTGCGTCATGTCTGACAAGCAGAGCAAGGAAAAGATGGATATTCTTAAAGCAGTGGGCAGTGAAGTGGTGGTATGTCCCACCGATGTTCCCCCTGAAGATGCACGCTCCTATTATTCTACATCAAAGCGCCTAGCGGAAGAAACGCCCAACTCCTGGTACGTTAATCAATACGACAACCCGGGCAATTGTGTGGCACATTTTGAAAGTACCGGTCCCGAAATATGGCGACAGACCGACGGGAAAATTACTCATTTTGTTGTGGGCGTGGGTACCGGAGGAACGATTTCTGGCGTGGCGAGTTACCTTAAAATGAAAAACCCGAACGTTAAAATATGGGGAATTGATACGTACGGTTCGGTATTTAAGAAATACCACGAGACTGGAGTTTTTGATGAAAACGAAATCTATCCTTACGTTACGGAAGGAATTGGGGAAGATATTCTTCCGCTCAATGTGAACTTTGACCTTATAGATGGGTTTACCAAAGTGACCGATAAAGATGCCGCGATCTACACGCGCCGACTTGCTAAGGAAGAGGGCATGTTTTTAGGAAATTCCGCAGGAGCGGCAATAAAAGGTTTACTGCAATTAAAAGAGCATTTTACCAAAGATGATATAGTGGTCATTCTTTTTCATGACCACGGAAGCCGATACGTAGGCAAAATGTTCAATGACGAATGGATGAGGGAAAAGGGGTTTTTAGACTAAGAAATACCGTTTTATAGTGATTTTAAACAATTTATAGACAAAATAAAATCGGTCTAAAACACTAAAAAAGCCGCTTTAAAGCGGCTTTTTTGATAACTAATAGAATTTTTTACTAGCTGTCTTCTTTTTTCAAGTCCATAGACTCGATTTTATATTTTGCATTATCCTCTTTAGCCTCTTTCTTCAATCTGGCAACGCCTGAAGAGTTTATGATATTTCCGTCTGCATCGGTAGCGCTTACACGTAGTGGAATGGTAGCGGTATAAACGCTGTCCACCTGCTTCATTTGCGTATCTTCATCATCAAAAACCACTGTTATTTTCTCGTAATTGGGATGCTCTTCCGAAAATTTACTGAACGTTAAATCGCTATTAGCTGAATCCCACATATCGAAAGCCTCGCGTGGTGCCTTACGTGTAAAAGCGTCATAATAGTCATTTATAATACCTTTGGCCTCTGCTATTTCCACTAAGTATTCATTAGACCTTGTGATATCGTCGTTACTGGCAGTTATGTCTACAGCTTCCGTATAATGAGTATCTGCGGAACCATCTTCGGGAGCTTCCAGCCGTATGGCGTCCTCATCAATTTGGGTTTTGCGGTCAACGCAAGAAATTACCGTCATTGCAAGAAGCATCACAACTATTGCTTGAATACTAAATTTTCTCATAAGATTATTTTCTATAAAAGTATATAGTCTGCACGTATAGCTTATTAACGAAGTGCCAAAATTAGCTTACATTTAAAGCAAAAAACACTTAAAACTTCCGCCGTGAGGCGAAAAATCATTTAAAAATGGACTAAAACGGTTTATGAAAGAAGATTTTCTGCAATATCTATGGAACCATAAAAAATTTGAACATGGCGCGCTGCAGACCACGTCCGGCGCGATCGTAGAACTTGTGAGCACCGGAATGCAGAACCAGTTGGCGGGCCCCGATTTTTTCAATGCCCGGTTGCGCATCAACGGGCAATTGTGGGCCGGCAATGTAGAACTGCACGTAAAGGCATCGCAATGGTATGCGCACGGTCACGAAGAAGATCGTGCCTATGACAATGTGATCCTGCACGTGGTTTGGGAAGAGGATATCGCGGTTTATGGAGCCCAAAATATGCCGCTCCCCACGCTAGAATTGCGGGATTATGTGTCCGTTGCGCTATTGGAGAGCTATAAAAAATTATTTTATCGCACCGGTAATGCTTTCATTAACTGTGAGCAGGATTTTGATGCGGCACCTGATATGCTGGTTCAAGATTGGCTAGAGCGGCTTTACCTGGAACGCTTGGAGCGCAAGGTACTAGAGATCGAGGATCTTCTTCGGAAATCCCAGAATGATTGGGAAGCGGTTCTCTTCAATATGCTGGCACGAAATTTTGGCACCAAAATAAATGGCGCCGCCTTTGCTGGCCTCGCGGGCTCAATTCCTTTTAAAACAGTGCGCAAAGCGGCGCAAATAGAGGGAGGACTAGAAGCTTTACTGTTGGGCCACGCACAATTGCTTCCAGAAGAAAACACGGAAGAACAGGTTACCCGCTGGAAAGAAGAATATGCTTTTTTACAGAACAAGTTTCAACTGGGGGAAAACCGAAGTGAACCGGTACAGTTTTTTAAACTTCGGCCACCTAATTTTCCAACCTTACGACTGTCACAGTTGGCTAATTTATACTGCGGTAACGATACTTTTTTTACAAGATTGATGCAGGCACGGGACTTAAAAACCTTTTACGAATTGCTAACTGTAAAAGCTTCTGCCTATTGGGACACGCATTATAACTTCGATAAAACCCATAAGAAGCGCAGTAAAACACTCAGTCGTCCATTTATGGATCTACTTTTAATAAATACCGTTATCCCATTAAAATTCGCCTATTTACGGTCAAAAACCACCGAAAACCCCGAAGATATTCTTGAGCTCATAGCAGCGATCCCTCCAGAAAATAACCAGATCGTAGACCGCTTTTTTAAGTTAAAAAACCTGCCTCAAAACGCGCTTACGACACAAGCGCTCCTACAGCTTAAAATACACTATTGCGATCCCAATGCCTGTTTAAAATGCCGCGTAGGCAACTTTCTAATCTCAAGCCCAGGCGTGAATTGAACTTCATCAAATTGTGTCAATAATTTCCATACCTATATTAGAATACGCTTGCCTTGAAATTTTCAGTAATTTGCACACCGATGAAACTAATGTATAAAATACGCTACTATTTTGAGCGCAACGGCTTTTATGTGTGCTCCCGCCTGGCAGATCGTATGGGCATACGTACAAAAAACGTGCGTTTATCTTTTATTTATTTGTCCTTTGCCACGCTGGGCCTAGGTTTTGCCATTTATCTCTTTATGGCATTCTGGCTACATATCAAGGATTTTGTATACACCAAGCGTTCATCTGTATTTGACTTTTAGTTATGCTAAAGTTTTTTAGCTCAAAAATATTCATTGCCATTTTCCTGCTTGTCGCTATGTTGGCAACGGGTGTTTTGGGATTTAGGGCTTTTGCGGACTATAGCTGGACGGATTCCATTTACATGACCATTATAACCATAAGTACAGTGGGTTTTGGCGAAGTGGAACCGCTTACCGACAGCGGCAAGATCTTCACGATTTTTTTGATCTTGACCAGTGTGGTGGCATTGGGTTTTGCACTTTCGATAATTACCGAATATATTGTTAGCCGCAGTGGATATGAATTTTTAAAACAAAGAAAAGTGCAGCGGAAAATAGATAAGTTAAAAAACCATGTGATCGTTGTGGGTTACGGCCGTAACGGAAAGCAGGCAGTGCAAAAACTCATTACCTACAAGCAGGATTTTGTGGTGGTAGAGATCGATGAGGACATTGCAGTGCGCTCTGGCAATGAATTGATACCATTTATTACAGGAAATGCCAATGAAGATGAAACGCTGATACGTGCTGGGGTAGAACGTGCCGGCACGCTTATTTCGGCCCTGCCAGAAGATGCCGACAACCTCTTTGTGGTACTTTCAGCAAGGCAGATCAATAAAGGCATGAAGATCATAAGCCGTGCCTCGGAAGAAACCACGTACCAAAAATTGAAGTTTGCCGGGGCCGATAATGTGATCATGCCGGATAAAATAGGCGGTGACCATATGGCCTCACTCGTAGTAACCCCAGACCTTGTGGAATTTCTCGATAATCTGCAGGTATCTACAGAAGGTAGCGTAAACGTACAAGAGATACCATATAAAGCCGTCTGCCCAGATTCACACGACAGGACCATACGGGAGATAGACCTGCGTAACCGTACTGGTTGCAGTATCATAGGCTATAAATCGCCCGATGGCGGTTATATCATTAATCCAGAAGCGAACCAACTGGTAGAAGAACATTCAAAGCTTATCGTAATAGGCCGCCCCGAACAAATTGCCAACCTCCATAAAGAATTTGCGATATAAAATGAAGTTAGGGGTTGTACGTATTTTTATAAAAGACTATTTTCGGTATGGTCAAATTATACTACGGTAACCAACTGATATCTATCTTCTCATGAAGCAATTCTTAAGTCTGTTTTTAGCATTTTTCCTTCCTTTTATGAGTTTTTCGCAAAGCGAAACTATAGGTATAGACGATCAGATTGATCAAGCATTTGCCCCTATTTCCAGTTTTTTTTCCAAAGTGGTTTTCTTTGAAGTGTTCAATACGCCCTTTGTGCTCATTTTACTTGTTCTGAGCGCGGCTTTTTTTACGGTTTATTTTGGTTTTCCCAATTTCAGATATTTTTGGAGAGCGATTCAAACGGTGCGCGGTAAATATGAGGATATTGAAAATCACGGCGCAACGGTTCTTTATGGCGAGGGCGGTATCTCGCAGGGTGTAGATATGAATACCGTAGATGATTTTCATGCACACGTAAAAGGTCTGGATGATGATCTAAATATTGACAGCAATATTGCAGATACCATTAAAGAGGAAACTTCTGCCGGTGAAGTGAGTCATTTTCAAGCATTGGCCACGGCCGTTTCGGGAACGGTGGGCAACGGTAATATTGCTGGTGTTGCACTTGCAATCGCCCTTGGCGGACCTGGTGCGACCTTCTGGATGATTGTTTGCGGCCTGCTGGGCATGTCTACCAAGTTTGTAGAATGTACCCTTGGCGTACAATACCGTGACGTGGGCGCAGACGGAACCATTTACGGCGGCCCAATGTACTATTTGACCAAAGGGCTCAAAGAACGCGGCTTTGCCACTCTAGGTAAAATTACCGCAGTGATTTTTGCCATATTCTGTATAGGTGGTTCTTTTGGTGGTGGCAATGCGGCGCAATCCAACCAGGCCACCATTGTGGTCAAAGAACTTTTGAACCTAGAGAGCACCGGTGCCGGTTTCTGGATAGGTGTAGTGATTGCGATTTTTGTGGGCATTATTATAATAGGAGGCATTAAACGCATCGCAGCAGTGACCGAAAAAGTGGTGCCTTTTATGGCGCTTTTTTACCTTGCTGCCTGTATTTATATTGTTCTGGCCAATATAAGCTTGCTTGATGATGCAATTTTACTGATTATTGAAGAAGCTTTTAACCCTACTGCCATAGGTGTAGGGAGCCTTGTGGGAGTTTTGCTCGTAGGATTTAAGAGAGCCGCATTTTCTAATGAGGCCGGTGCCGGTTCTGCCTCTATTGCACACTCAGCGGTACGTACAAAATATTCGGCGAGTGAAGGGCTGGTCGCGCTTTTGGAACCATTTATAGATACCGTGGTAATTTGTACCATGACCGCGCTGGTGATTGTTATCTTTAATATGGACGGTTATTTTCAATACGGGGGCGACGGTTCCGGTGCCGTGATCATAGACGGTATGTCTTATGAGGGCGCGGGCATAACCTCAAAAGCCTTTGCGCAATATATCCCCTTTTCTAATGTATTTTTGACCATTGCGGTAGTGCTTTTTGCTGTATCTACCATGATCTCCTGGTCGTATTACGGAATACAATCGTGGAAATTTCTCTTCGGAAGGGGTAAAGTGGCAGATATCGTTTACAAACTTTTATTCTTGACCTTTATTATTATAGGTGCAGCGGCCAATATGCGCTCTATCTGGGATTTTTCTGATGCGATGATTTTTGCGATGATTTTCCCCAATATGGTTGGACTGTTCTTCCTTTTTCCAGTGGTGAAAAAGCAATTGAACCGATTTTTGGCAGCGATTAAGCTGAAAAAAGATGCTATTTCAGGTTAAAATTGAGTGTTTTTTAGGCTATTTTCTGCAATAGGTTAGCGTTTTTTAAAAACACTTTGTTTACAGGTTGTAGATTATTAACTCTAAAGCATCTAGAGATTTACTTATTTAGCCCTCTTTTGAATGGATTTTAAGTTGATTTAGATTTGTGCATTTGGTTGAAAATCGGGTGTTTTCACCGAATTTTCAGCCCAATTTTATATTTGTTGAATTGAGTTTTTGACAACGGTGTTTTCCATTTCAAATCATTTGTTTCCTTAATGAAACCTGCGAACTCGTTAAAGGAATTTTTGAACCAATCGAAAATTTCACTTTCTGCTTTTTCGTTATTTAATACTGTTGGAATTTCCCTTCTTAATGTAAGGTAAATTTAATCGTCCTTAAAAATTAAAAACTTGCGTTCCATTGTTTCTATGTGTTTTTTGAATTTTTCATATTCGCCACTTTTTTTATCAATATAAATGTTGATATATATGGAAGGATTTTCCAGTTCAAATCCATAACTAATCTCAGACCAACCTAAATCTGAAAGTATATTATCAGAATAATAAATTAAA